>JAQBVH010000456.1 GCA_027623615.1 Planctomycetota bacterium
GTGAGCTTGGTTCGCCAGGCCCAGGACTGGCGTAGCCCGCGGGTTTCTCCCCGTCCAAGTGCAACCAAGGAGCTCCGGGCCCGGTCTCCCGGGCGGGTGGGTCCGTTCCCGCGCACATTTCTCGCCTTTGCTGTCCGCGGTCGAGGCGCTCCGTCACTTGGAGCCACAATCCCACTCCCCGGGCATGACAACGGAAATTCCACCCCAATGAGAGTCCATCACACCCTGTTCTGTGCGGCCGCCCTGAGCGCCCCTGCTGCGGCCCAGATGACCTTCACCATCGACTGGCACGGCCCCACGATCGGCATGCCGGACAGCTTCGGCGGCGTGCCGATCACCGAGGGGGACCTGCTCATGGCCCCCGGTGGTGTTCCGGCGATCGGGCCGCTGCCTGTGCCCGGCATCGGCATGCCCCACGGGGCGGGCGGCCTCGGCCTGCTCCCCGGTTGTATCGGGCACCCGGGCGGCACCCCCTGCCATGTCGAGGTCGACGCGATCTCGATCGGCAAGACGGGGACCCTGGCCGACTTCGGGATCGATCCCGGCAGTCTGTGGTTCTCCGTCGACGAGTACGCCGGCGGCATGCCCATGCCCCCGGCACCGAACGTGTTCAGCGAGGCCCCGTTCGGCGACTCGTCGGGCGACGCCTTCATCAACCTCGGCCCGCTGCCTGTTGGTCCTCTGGCCCCCGGCGCACCCGTCGGTCACGTCGGCGCGGTCGACGGCGACGGCCTGGCCAGCGGGAGTGGCTTCGCCTATCCGGGCATCGGCATCGTCGAGCCGGACCTGCCCTTCACGGGCCCCGCGCACACCGGTGATGGGCTCGACGGCTTCGATCTGGAGGCGGGCCTCGCCTTCGGCGCGCCGGTCTGGTTCTCGCTCGACTCCTTCTTCCCGGATCCGCTCACGGGTATTCCGAACACCGGCTCCGCCTTCGCGCACGGCGCGAGTGGCGCGGACGTGCTGGTCAGCCCCGCGCCCGGAATCTTCGGCGGCGTGTGGGCCCCGGCCTTTGCCCTCGGCCTGGACTTCGTCGGTCCGGACGACATCGATGCCCTGGTCGTCGGCGAGAACGGCACGGGCGTGTTCGAGCCTTCGCTCGTGCCCTACGACTGGTTCGGTGGCGGCACCGACATGCTCCTCTTCTCGGTGCGTCGCGGCTCCGCAGTCATCGGGATGCCCGACAGCATCTTTGGAATCCCGATCGAGGAGGGAGACATCCTGACCACTCCGCTGCCCACCTTCCTCGGTGGCGTGTCGCCCTTCCCTGGCCTCTTCATCGCGGCCGAGAAGCTGGGGCTCGGGACCGTGCGCAGCGGCACCGCCATGCTGCCCCACGGGGATGACCTCGACGCGCTCGACATTGCCTTGCAGCCCTACTTCGACTGCAACGGCAACGGCGTCGAGGACGCGGTCGACATCGGCGCCGGCACCTCGCTCGACGCCAACAAGAACGGAATCCCCGACGAGTGTGAGACCGTGGGTGTCCAGTTCTGCTTCTGCGCCGCCGGTGCGCCCTGCGGCAACATCGACCCCAGCGCGGGTTGCTCGAACTCGACCGGCGTCGGCGGTCTCCTGACCGGCAGCGGTGGCAGCAGCATCGGGTTGGACGACCTGGTGTTGACCGCGACAGGCTTGCCTCCGAGCGCCTTCAACCTGTTGTTCATGGGCCCATCTTCGATCGCGCCGGCGCCCTTCGCCGACGGTCTGCGCTGTGTTGGCGGCACGCTCTACCGCTACCCGATCGCAATGGCGGACGGCTCAGGTACGTCGGTTCACACGGGTCTGGTGACCTACGCGAACTCGACCTTCCCGCCGGCTGGCAACATCCTGATCGGGTCGACCTGGCACTTCCAGGACTGGTACCGCGACCCGGGCGGTCCCTGCGGCTTCAAGAGCAACGCGACCAATGCCGTGGCCGTGATGTTCACCCCCTGATCCCGCTCCGGGACGGAACCACCTCGCTCCTCTCCCCGTCATTCACGGGGGGAGGAGCTTCCCAGCCGGATCGCGCCCCCCCTGCTAGCATCGAGTCCTCGCCATGCGAACCTCCGCCCCCTCTCTCCGCTCCCGGCTGATCCTGACCTCCGCCGTCCTCGCCTCGAGCGCCGCGGCGCAGGAGTCGACCGAGATCTCCTTCTCGATCGACTGGCACGGCGTCTCCAAGGGGGTGCCGTCGTTCAACGGTCCGCCGCTGACCGAGGGCGACATCCTGCTGCCGGCCAACGGTGAGCCGGGCCTGGCCAACCGGGTGCTCGACCCGCCGGCCATTCGCTTCACGGGCGGCTTCCTGGGCTTGAACAGCTACAACCTGTGCGTCGGCACGGCGCCGGGCACGCCCTGCGGCATCGAGCTCGACGCGCTGAGCTACGGACGGGACCATCCGATCTCGAGCAACCCGGCGGACGCTTATCGCATCCTGTTCTGCGTCGATGAGTACGTGACCGGGAACGGCAACGCCGCCTTCGGCGGACCGTCGGTCACGACCGAGGGCAACCAGATCGGCGAGGCGAGCAGCGACGTGTTCTCCTCGATCGACCTGGGGCCCGGCCCGGTCGGCCCCCAGGCGGGCAGCAACGCGGCGGTGATCGACGGCGACGGCGACTTCAGCGCGACCGGCGCGCGTTACCCGGGCGTCGGCGTCGTCGAGCCGAACCGGCCCGGCCAGGGCTTGCCGGGCTTCAACTTCGACGAGGGTGACAACGTCGACGCCTTCGACATGGGCAAGCCGGCCGTGGCGGGCATCGACCCCATCTACTTCTCCCTCGACGGCGGCTTCCTCGACGCCAAGGCTGGCGTGCTCAACGCCGGTTCGGCGCAGGACAACGGCTTCGCGCCCGGGGACGTGATCGCGCGCTTGCCGCTCGTAGGCCTGCAGCTCTACGCGCCGGCGCAGGCCTTGGGCCTCGACCAGGTCGCGCCCGGGACCGATGATCTCGACGCCCTGATCCTGTCCGAGAACGGTACACCTGGCTACCAGATCAGCACTCAGCTCTATGACTGGGAGGCCCCGCTGGCAGCCGGCACGGACATGTTGCTGTTCTCCGTGCGTCGCGGCTCGGCGATCATCGGTGCGATCGACTCGATCCAGGGTCTGCCGATCGAGGAGGGCGACCTGCTCGTCCCCCCGATCCTGGGTGGCAACGGCAACCCCGGCATCTTCATCGCCGCGGAGGCCCTGGGCCTCTCGACCGCGCGCAGCGGCGGCGGCAACGGCGACGAGCTCAACGGCGGCGACTCACGTGGCCCCGAGCCCTGGCGCGACTGCAACAACAACGGCATCGAGGACGCCAAGGACATCGGCAACGGCACCTCGCGTGACGACAACATGAACGGCATCCCGGACGAGTGCGAGCCTCCGGGCACCGTCGGTTGCGAGTGCCTCTCCGGCTCCCCCTGCAACAACGATTCGCTCGGCGGTGGTTGCGCGAACTCGACGGGCTTCGGCGCCTTCCTGCTCGCCACCGGCTCCTCGAGCTGGGGCGCGGACGACCTGACGATGACGACCACGGGCATGCCTACAGGCAAGTTCGCGCTGACCTTCATGGGCCCGAGCATCGGCGCGCCGGTGACGATGGGGGCGGGCCTGCGCTGTGCAGGCGGGACCCTGTACCGCTACGCAGCGCTGCCCACGGGGCCGTTCGGCGAGACCACGATCGGACCGGGTCTGGTCGACTACTCCTGCCTGCACTTCGCGCAGGCCGGGTGCATCCTGATCGGCTCGACCTGGCACTTCCAGACGTGGTACCGGGACCCGGCGGGGCCGGCCTGCGCGACCTCGAACGTCTCGAACTCCTGGTCGGTGACCTTCTCGCAGTGAGCGTGAGCGCAGGCTCGGTCCGCGGTCACACGCTCGGCCGCGGGCCGACCTTGAAGTCGGTCAGCATCAGCTCGAGGTTCGTCTCGCCGCGGAACGTGTTCCAGCGCGGCGTGTAGACCACGTGCAGGGGAGCGCCCATGACCAGCTCGTGCTGGCGCCCGGCCATGCCGAAGGCGAGGGCCTTGAGGACATGCTCTCCGCGCCGCAGCTTCAGCAGCAGGTGGTCTCCGGTCTGACCGATCACGCGCGGGTGCTCAGCCAGGCGTACGTCCGGTGAGTAGAGGATGGGCTTCTCGTTGCGCTCCCCGAAG
>JAQBVH010000457.1 GCA_027623615.1 Planctomycetota bacterium
CGGTCGGCCTTGGACACCTGGCTGACCAGCGCGCCGGTGAACTTGTCGTACACGGGCAGGGTCGTCTCGGCCTCGCGCGGCTCGCCGGCAAGGTAGTAGGGATAGCGCTTGCGAATCACGGGCGCAGCCTAACGGGGGTCCTCGGAAACTAAAGACGGGGACCCTGGCTACAGCCAAGGTCCCCGTTGAGAGTGCCTCTGAGCAGCGGAAAACCGCTCAGAGGCTGGAGGGTCCATGATTCCCGAGAATTGCCTGCCAGCATTCCCGGGGTGGGCCCTCGCAAGAGGAGGAGACTCAGGAACACCAGCCCTCGAGTGCTCGCCGTTGGGCCGACGTTCCTGAACTCCTTGTACGCCATCGGAAGGCGGGAGTGACCTCTTTGGATCCTGAAAAAGGCGTCATACTCCGGATGTGGCACGGGCGGACACGAAGTGGACCCATGCGGGTGCGGGGAAGCACTACGCGGGAAAGCGCTTTCGCACGAAGCGTGCACGCGAACGGGATCCCCGTCTGGTGCAGCGGTTGCTTGCAAGGTACGGGACATCCCTCAATCGGGTGCTCGATGTCCCTTCGGGGACCGGGCGACTCGGCGGCGTCCTGGGCAATGCGTCTCGAAACGTGACTGCGATCGACATCTCGTGGGTCATGCTCGCGGAGTGTGAAGCCCCCACGAAGATCCAAGCCTCCGCCGAACACCTGCCCCTGCGCGCCGACAGCTACGACGCCGTCCTCTGTTGCCGGCTGCTCCACCACTTGTCAGCCGACGCCAGGCGCCAGGTCGTGGAGGAGCTGTGCCGGGTCAGCCGCGGGCTCGTGATTGCGTCCTTCTGGGACGCGACCTCCTGGCACGCCTTGCGACGCCGCCTCGGGCTGCGGCGCGGCGCACATCCTTCCTCGCGCCGCGCGGTCTCGCGTCGCGAGTTGCAAGCGGACTTCGAGGCCGCGGGCGCGACGGTGCTCGGTCACGCCAGCTCCCTGCGCTTCGTCTCACCGCAGACCTTCCTCGCCGCCCGCGTCCATGGGAGCTGACACCTCTGTAGCCACGCCCGCCGGCCGCGTCGTCGTGCGCGGTGCCCCAGGTGCCGACCAGGCAGCGATCGAACGGTGCGTGAGCGGCGTCGCCGAGGACCGCACCTTCGCCGAGTCCATCGAGGTCGACGGCGCGCGCCTGTTCGCCAAGGGAGGCCCGCTCGCGCCCAGGGCAGCGCGGCGACATGCTTTGCGCCAGCGGGTCTTGCGCGCTGCGCTGCCCCGGGTGCGTGAGTACGAGAACCTGCGCTGGCTCCGCGAGCGTGTGTTCCAGGCCCCTCAGCCCTTCGCGGCAGCCGTGCTCTGGTCGCGGGGACTGCCGCGCTTCCAGGTGCTCGTCCTCGAGGAGGTGCGCGACGCCAGCACCCTCGATCTCGCCCTCTCGGACGCCAGCCTCCCTGAGCGCGCCGCCCTGGCCCAGGAGCTTGGCGGCGAGGTCGGCCGCATGCACGCCCTGCGCTTCGTGCACCGCGACCTGTTCGCGCGCAACCTGCTGGTCGTGCCGCGCGAGGCCCACCGGCGCCTGGTGTTCATCGACGCCTGGCGTGCGCGTCCCGGCCGCTCCCTGCGCGGACCGGCCTACGATCTGGCTTGTCTGTTCCTCGAGGGCGCGGAGCTCTGGAGTGAGGACGAGCAGCGCCTCTTGCTCGACGCCTACGCGGCCAGCCGAGCCGCCCAGGGCAGTGAGGTCGAGTCGGATCTGATGCGTCGCATCACCCGCGAACGCGAGGGCTTGCTGGCCCGATTGCGCCGCGCTCCAGCGCGCCTCGGCGGCCGCGCCATGCCGGGGCCCTGGCGCCTCGACTGGTCGCGGTAGCAGTCTGCGCCCTGGGTGCAGGCTCCGTGCCGCCACAGCGTGAGGGGTGGCGCCAGGAAACACCCACGCCTCCGCAGGAGGTGTGGGCGGCCCCCACGGGGTCGCCTACGCCCCGCTACTTCGAGGGCCCGCCTTCGGAGGCGGGCGAACCGTCGTCGTCCTCGCCGATCAGGTCGCCGGCGTAGCCGATCTCCTGCAGCATCTCGCGTAGGTGCTGCTGGGCGTCGCCCTCGACGGTCGCGCCTGCGGAGGGGTAGGCGGCCATGTACTCGAACACCGCCTGGGACAGGCGCGCCACGTCGTCCCGGCGCTCCTCGACTGCGAAGAGGTTGTGACGCTCGAGAGGGTCGACCTTCAGGTCGAAGAGCGCCGGCTCGAAGCCGAGCTGCATGATCTGCTCCGAGGGGAGCACGAGCTTCAGGCCCGTTGCCTCCTCGCGGACCATGCCCGCGAACGGGGCCCCGCTGACCGGTGTCGCGACTCCGAGCTGGAGATAGGCGAAGGTCTGTTCCCGATCGGGCGCGCCACCCTCGAAGTAGGGCACCAGGCTCTCGCCGTGGGTCGTGAAGTCGATCCCCAGGTCGCACAGCTCGAGCAGCGTCGGGAAGAGATCCACGTTCTCGGCGGGCAGATCGAGGAGCTTGCCTGCCGGCACTCCGCGCCCGTGCAAGACGAACGGGGTGCGCAGGGCTTGCTCGGAGAGCAGGTACCCGTGGGTCTGGAAGAAGAGCTTCTCGGGGCCCTCGTGTTGGCGGGCCTGCGCAGGGCGCGGAGTGAGGTGCTCCCAGAGCTCCTCGCCATGGTCCGAGACGACCGCGACGATCAGGTCCTCGCGCAGCCCGAGGACCTCGAGCTCATCGAGCAGGACTCCTAGCTGCTGGTCGACGTAGCGCACCTCGCGGTCATAGCACGTCCGCTCACGATGGATCCGGCGCAGGGCCTCCTGCCAGCCCGGGTCGTCCTCCGGGGCGGGCCTCCCCACGGCGGCGAGGGTCTGCGCCATCCACCCCTCAGGCTCGATTTGCGGCGCGCCGTCCATCGGCAGCACGTCGCTGAACTGGGGGTGCCGCAGGTAGCTGTCGTGGGGGTCGACCACGTGCAGGTAGAAGAAGAGCGGCGGTCGCTCCTCCTGGGCCGCGTGGGCCGCGAGGTCCGCGCGCACCCAAGCAACCGCATCGTCGAACTCCCCGTCGATGCGCTTCTTGCGCTGGCCGTTCTCCTCGTAGGTTCGGCAGACGAAGGTGTCGAAGCCGCGCTCGAAGCCCACGTCCGGCAGGATCACGAAGTTGGCGACCGCTCCGAGGGTGAAGTAGCCCGCACCCTGGAAGACCTCGGCCAGGGTCGGCGCTTCGGGCGAGGGCCGCTCCTGGTGGTTGGTCAGGTACCTCCCGGTCATCATCGAGGCGACCGAAGGAATCGTCCAAGGTGCCTGCGCGGAGGCGCGGCGAAAGACGACACCCTCGCCCGCAAGCGCGTCGAGGACCGGCGTCGTGTCCCGCTCGTACCCGTAGCAGCCGAGGCGATCGGCCCGCAGGGTGTCGATCAGCAGGAGCAGGACGTCGGGCCGCCGCTGCGGGCCTTCGGACGACGCTTCCTCCACGGAGTCGCTGCCGCAGGCGAGCAGACCGAGGGCCGCGCCCAGCCCGAGGCTGGCGAGGAGGAGGCGAGGACGGAACATCGGCATCAAGGCTACCCCACGGACTGGAGCCGCGTCGGGAGGCCTGGTCCGAGGTGGGTCCGGCGGCAGGCACGGGCTACCCCGGTACGCCATTCCCCAGTACTTCACACCTCAGGGCCATACGAACTCGCGCAGCTCCCTCAAGGGCTCCTGATGCGCAGCCAGGTGCAGCTGGCGAATGACACCAGTGGGATCGGTGAAGAGGGTCCCGTCCTCGGTGACCATCTCGACCGGTCCACCGGCAGAGGCAAACGTCTCGACCTGTCCGTGGTTGCAGCAGATACAGACCGCGTCGGGGGCGAAGACGTCGACCCCGAAGGTCGTCCCGACCACGCGCAGGCTGCGCGCCGGAGTGTGAAACTCGAGCGGGTGCTTCGCTCCATCGAAACCTGCCGCCGTCGCGACCCGGTAATGCCCCTTGTCGCCCTTGTTGCGGAGCACCCACGGGTTGCTACCCGCCGCGAGACCGGTCAGATCGAGGAGCGTCTCGGGGTCGATCTCGACCGCGAACTGGTCTCGGAAGAGAAAGCGCAGGGGTGTCGTGCCCGCCTGGACCAACTGCGCGCTCGCGAGCAGCGTGGCCAATCCCTCGGCGG
>JAQBVH010000458.1 GCA_027623615.1 Planctomycetota bacterium
CGACGCCACCTACGTCGCGGCGGTCCTCGCCCGGGAGCCTGTGGGCGTGGACCTCGAGCGCGTCGCCGAGCGCCGCGCCGCCCTGCACGACAAGGTCGCCGACGAGACCGAGCGCGAGCTGCTCGCTCCTTGGGACGCGCTCGCCTTCACGCGCCTGTGGACCGCCAAGGAGTCCGTGCTCAAGGCCGCGGGGGTCGGCATGGCCGAGCTCTCGGGTTGCCGCCTGCGCGGCCGCGAGGGTGATGCGCTCACTCTCGAGCACCGTGGCCGGGCCTGCCACGTCCTTCAGCGCCAGTTCGGCGACCACGTCTTCGCCGTCCACCTGACCGGCAGGACGCCGACGGTGCGCTGGGACCTGCCTTGACGGCGGGCAGCAGCCCCCCGCACCCGGTATCCTCTGCGCCGTCGTGACCGACCCCGCCCTTCGTGAGCGGGCCACCGCAATGGTGCGCCCCTTCGCCGATCTCTATCCGTTCCAGCCGCACTTCCTCGAGACCGAGGCGGGCGCGCTGCACTACGTCGACGAGGGTCCGCGCGACGCGCCCGTGATCCTGTGTGTGCACGGCAATCCGACCTGGTCACTCCTGTACCGGCAGGTCGTGCAGCGCTTCCGCAGGACCCAGCGCGTGATCGCGATCGACCACCTGGGCTGCGGGTTGTCCGACCAGCCGCGCGAGTTCGGGTATCGCTTCACGGATCACGCGCGCAACCTCGAACAGCTCGTCGTCGAGCTCGACCTCACGAACATCACCCTCATTGTCCACGACTGGGGCGGTCCGATCGGGATGACGATGGCCGCGCGGCAGCGCGAGCGCATCGCGCGGCTCGTGCTCACGAACACCGGGCTATTCCCCTCCGAACGCATTCCCTGGCGCATCGACATGTGCCGCGGCTGGCTCGGTCGCATCCTGATCGAGGGTCACAACGCCTTCGCGCGCGCGGCGGTGCGCATGGCGGTCGAGCAGCCCCTCGATGCCAAGCGCAGGCGCGCCTACCTCACCCCCTACGCGCCGCCGCGCTCCAGCCTCGCGACCTGGCGCTTCGTCGACGACATCCCGATGGAACCGGAGCACCCGAGCTACGGCGCGTTGGCCGAGGTGGCCGCGACCCTGCCGCGCTTCGCGGACACGCCGACGCTGCTCCTGTGGGGCGAGCAGGACTGGTGCTTCAGCACCCACTTCCGCGACGAGCTCGCGGCGCGCATGCCGTGGGCCGAGCGCGCCGACCTGGTGGACGCGGGGCACTACCTGTTCGAGGACGACCCCGCCGGGGTCGAGGCCGCCCTGGCCGGGTTCCTCGTATGACCGAGCACCTCGATCCGTTCGCAGCCCTGCCCCTACCCGAGGGGCCGCTCAACATCGCGCAGCTCCTGCCGCGCGCCGCGGCGGAGCGACCGGAGCAGCCCGCGGTCATCGTGGCGCGTACCGGCGAGCAGATCAGCTACGCCGCCCTCGAGGAGCGTTCGAATCGAATCGCCTCGGGGTTGGCCGACGCGGGCCTCGGACCGCGGGACCGCGTGTGCCTCTTCGTCAGGCCGGGGGTCGAGCTCATCGCCCTGACCTATGCGCTCTTCAAGCTCGGCGCCGTACCCGTCCTCGCCGACGCCGGCATGGGCCGCAAGCGCCTGATGGCCGTGGTCAAGTTGATGGCGCCCAGGGGCTTCATCGGCATCCCCAAGGCCCACGTGGGTCGCAGGCTCTTCCCGGACGCCTTCCGCTCGATCGAGGTGGCGGTCACCGTCGGTCGTCGTCTGTTCTGGGGCGGACCGACCCTGGCAGGTCTCGAGCGCGGTGGTGATCCGAACTTCGCGACGGCTGAGACGTCCGCCGACGACGAGGCCGCGATCCTGTTCACCTCGGGCAGCACGGGCCCGCCCAAGGGCGTGTCCTACACCCACGGCATGTTCCATGCGCAGGTCGAGGTCCTCGATCGGCTCTATCGCTTCGCGCCTGGCGAGGTCGACCTGTGCTGCTTCCCGCTCTTCGCCCTGTTCGACGTCGCCTACGGGATGACCAGCGTCTTCCCCGACATGGACCCCTCACAGCCCGCCACCTGTGACCCCGCGCGGATCTTCGCGGCGGCCCAGGAGTACGGGGCGACGACAACCTTCGGCTCCCCGGCCATCTGGAGCCGGGTCGCCCCCTGGTGCACCGACAACGGCTACAAGCTCGAACGGCTGCGCCGCGTGCTCGTCGCAGGGGCGCCGGTCTCCCCCGACCTGATCCATGAGCTGCATCGAGTGCTGCCGATGGACGGCGACGTCTTCACGCCCTACGGCGCGACCGAGGGCTTGCCCGTCACCTCGATCGCCGGCCGCGACGTCGTGCCCGAGCTGGTCGGGCCGATCCGCAGCGGGGCAGGGACCTGCGTGGGCGAGGTTGCACCCGGCATCGACCTGCGCCTGATCGGGATCACCGACGACGTGATCGAGACGTGGAGCGACGCGCTCGAGGTCAGCCTGGGCCTGCCCGGCGAGGTCTGCGTGCGCGGCCCCGTCGTGAGCAGCGCCTACGTCGAGGCCGACGATCACACACGCCGCGCGAAGATCCACCACGGCGATGGCAGCGTTTGGCACCGCATGGGGGACATCGCGCGCTTCGATGGTGAGGGTCGCCTGTGGTTCCTGGGGCGCAAGAGCCACCGCCTGCACACCCGCAACGGCCTGCGCATGCCCGTGCCGGTCGAGAACGTGTTCAACATCCACGAGCGCGTGCGGCGCACGGCCCTGATCGGGGTCGGTGCGCCGGGGAGCGAGGTGCCGCTGCTCGTGGTCGAGCCCCTGCCCGGCGAGTTCCCGCGCACCGAGGTGATGACCGAGGGCTTCATCCTTCAGCTGCGTTCGATCGGCCGGAAGCACCACGCGACCCGCGACATCGACAACTTCATGTTCCACGAGGGCTTCCCGGTCGACGTGCGGCACAACGCCAAGATCGACCGCGAGGAGCTGAAGGCCTGGGCCGAGGCGCAGCTGGCGTGAGGGTCGTCGTCACCGGCGGCGGAGGCTTCCTCGGACGGCGCATCGTGGAGCGCCTGCTCGAGCGTGGGGACGAGGTGACCTCGGTTTCACGCGGCGCCTACCCTGAGCTCGAGGCCCTGGGCGCGCGCACCCTCCGGGCCGACCTGACCGACGCTGCAGCGACCCGCGCAGCCCTGGCCGGCGCCGAGCTGGTCTACCACGTGGCGGCCAAGGCCGGGGTGTGGGGCTCGCGCGCCTCCTACGAGCGCGCCAACGTCGCGGGCACGCGCCACGTGCTGGCGGCGTGTCGGGAGCATGGGACCGCCAAGCTCGTGTTCACCTCGAGCCCGAGCGTCTGCTTCGACGGCAACGACCACGTGGACGCCGGGCCGGACCTGCCCTACTCCGAGCGCTACCTCGCCCACTACCCGCGCACGAAGGCGATCGCGGAGCGGGAGGTGCTGGCCGCCAACGGTCCCGACCTGTCGACGCTGGCCCTGCGCCCGCACCTGATCATCGGGCCCCGCGATCCGCACCTCGTGCCGCGCCTGATCGACCGCGCGCGCAGGGGACGGCTGCGCATCGTGGGCAGCGGAGACAACGTCGTCAGCCTGACGCACGTCGACAACGCAGCCGAGGCGCACCTCGCTGCAGCCGAGGCCCTGGCTCCGGGCGCGCGCTGCGCCGGCCGCGCCTACTTCGTCAGCAACCACGAGTCGGTGCGCCTCTGGGACTGGATCAACGACCTGCTCGGCGCCCTCGGTGTCCAGCCGGTGCGCCGGCGCATCTCGGCGGGCAGCGCCTACCGGGTCGGTGCCGTGCTCGAGGGCATCTGGGCCACGTTGCGACTCGGCGGTGAGCCGCCGATGACGCGCTTCGTCGCGCGCCAGCTGGCGACGAGTCACTCCTACGACATGGCGCAGCTCGCCCGGGACACCGGCTACGTGGAACGCGTCGGGCTCGCCGAGGCCACGCAGTGCCTCGTCGAGGAACACGCCTGACTCAGGAAGAGATGTCCAAGGGTATTCCCCGGCGCAGCCTGACGACCTGTTCATGCACAGCGGGGCAGACTGCGGCGTAGGCGTGAGTGTTGTTTGGCGCCACACCTGACGGTGTGGGCGAAGCGACCCCGTTGGGGCCGCCTACGCCTCCTGCGGAGGCGT
>JAQBVH010000459.1 GCA_027623615.1 Planctomycetota bacterium
TGCGGTATCCCCACCGATGAGCTGGTAGCAGCGGCCGGCGAAGAAGAGCGACTCGGGCAGGTACGCGACCTCGTTCTTGTAGAGGACGACGACGCGCATGTACGCCATCAGCCCCTTCTGGAGCAGGTCCGCGTCCCCGTCACGCTCGCCGCGGCGGAACAGGCACTGACCCAGGCCCGAGTAGGCCGCCGCGAGGGTGCGGTCGTCGGCCTTGGGGTCCGCCACGACCGCCGCGAAGATCTTCTCGGCCTCGTGCAGCTTGGCTTCGGTCAGCCAGGAGGCGCCGATCATCACCTCGGCGCGGTTGCGCGCCACCGGGTAGCCGACCCCGGCCCGGGCGGACAGCGCCTCGAGGCCCTTGCGCTGGGCGGCGCCGGTCGACGAACCGTAGATCACCTTGCCGAGGTCGAGCTCGAGCTGCCACTGCTCGCCGAGGCTATTCTTCTCGATCAGCTTCTCCAGATCGCTCAGAGAGGAGAGAGCCTTGCCCTTCTCGCCGGAGTCGAACAGCACCTCGGCACGCTTGGACAGCACCAGGGGCAGGTAGCGACTGTCGGGCTCGAGGCTGAGCATCTCGCCAGTCAGCGTACCCAGGCGTTCCACGTCGCCCATGACCCCGTAGACGGTGGCGAGGCGATACATCGCGTACGCCCGGGACCAGGGATGCTTGGAGGGCACGCGGTCGCTCACCTCCTCGAGGAAGGTGAACAGGCGCGCCTCGGCTTCCACGAACTGGTCCTGGGCAATCGAGGCGTCGGCCTGGTCGACGGCCTGCGGCTTTTCGCTGTAGGCGATCGAGAGCACCTTGGAGGACGAGACCGAGCCGGCCTTGTTCTTATCGTCGCGGTACTCGACCTCCTTCAAGGTCTCGGCCTTCACCGAGACGCTCGAGATCGTCTTGCCGTCCGTGAGATAGATGTCGTCCGCGAGGGCGGGGCCGCAGACGGCGAAGGCCGCGAGGGGAGTCAGGAGAATTCGCATCGTCGAAGCTGAGGGTCCTTGGGGCGGACGCTACCCGGCAGGAAATCGGCAGTTACGGCCCCGTTGGGGTGGATACGGGGGCAGATTCCGCAACCGGTTCGGAGGGCGAAGAGGATACGGGCGTCCCCGAAAACCGTCAACGCAGCGGGGACGGTCCGGTTCGGCCGAAGCCGCGCCCTTCTCGGGCCCCGCGAGGGCTAGTCCTAGGCCCCGGGTGCGGTCGCTGACACCACCATCGCCGATGCCAACGCGATTTGAACCTCTGCCCCCTTCAGGACGCCGACCAGCTCGAGGGCGAACTCCATGGCGGTTCCGGGCCCCTGGCTGGTGATCACGTTCCCCGAACGGATCACGCGCGGGGCGCCCTTGACCGTCGCCCGGCCAAGACGATCGCGCACGCTGGGGTGCGAGGTCACCTCGAGCCCCTCCTCGACCCCCGCCGCCGCCAGCACCATCGGCGCGGCGCAGATCGCGGCGGTGGTGCGTCCTGCGGCCAGGTGCGCGCGCACCAGGTCGAGCACGCGCTCGTCCGCCATCAGCGCCTCGGCCGCGGCGAGGCCCCCGGGCAGCACGATCAGGTCGAACCCGTCCGCGGCCAGCCCCTCGAGGCTGACGTCAGGCTCGATCTTGATCCCGCGCGAGCCAACGAGGACGCCGGGGGTCAGCCCGGCGACCGTGACCTCCACCTCGGCCCGGCGCAGTACGTCGATGATGGTGACCGCTTCGATCTCTTCGAAGCCCGTGGCCAGGGGGACGAGGGCGCGGGTCATGGCTGTTCTCCGGGGTGGTAGCTCGTGGTCGCGGCCGCGCGCACGGCGGCGCGGGTGAACGGGGCGGGCTTCATCTCGCCGCTGGCGTAGAGCGGCGCTTGATCCTCGAAGTGCGGCGAGGCCGGGTCGCGGCTCTGCCCGAAGTCGAGGATCGTGCGCGCGCGCGGCCCCTCGGGCCGCAGCTCGACGGCGGCCACGTAGGAGTTGCCGTGGTAGCCGTAGCGCTTGTTGCAGCCGGGGGGCCGGCGGCTGAGGAAGCAGAACGTCGTGCCGCCCCAGGGGTGCGCGCCGAGGCAGGGCCAGCTTCCGCGTTGATCGGAGTGGGCGCCGTCGATCGGCCGCTGGTGCCGGTTGAGCTCCCCCCAGGCGACCTCCCAGGTCCGGAAGCGTCGCTCGAGGTCGTCGAGCACCTTGAGCAGGTTCGAGGTCGACACGCCGATCGGGAGGCCCTCGCCCGTCAGCGAGTAGCCGGCCACCCGCTCGAGCCACAGGAAGAAGAGCGTCGGCGCGACGGCGTCGAGGTCGAGGCGCCGGTCCCAGCGGGCCAGGGTCGCCAGGGCCGACTCGAGGCGCGGGTCCTCGGCCGTGCGCGCCGAGGCCTCGCTCAGCAGGCGAGCCAGCATCCCGTGCGGGTCGTGAACGGTGCGATCGAAGGCCGCGCCGCACCAGTCCTCGAAGGTGAAGGGCGCGCTGCGGCCGAGGACCGCGTGGCTCATCGCGACCCGCGGATCGTCGAAGTCGGGACCGACCAGGTGCGGGGGGAAGTCAGCGGCACGCGGGTCCGCCGCGCTGGCGCTGGTCGTCCAGGGCAGCGAGTTGCAGTTCTGCACGTAGCCGCACTCGGGATCGATCACCTGCGGGAGCTGCGCGAGGCCGTGGAGCCCGCGCCAATCGGTGGCGGGGTCGTTGCCGTCGACGGGCAGGCTCCAGTCGAACTCCGCGGCGCGGCGCGGGATCGCGCCGTTGTAGACGTACCAGATGCGCCCGCCGGAGTCCGCGGCGACGACGTTGTGGAAGTGCAGCCCGAGCCGTCCCACCGCTGCCTGGAACTCTTCCAGATCACGGGCGCGCGCCATCGCGTACCACTGCCCGACCCCATCACCGCGCTCGATCCCGGCGACGCGCACGGCGTAGGCGAGCGCGCCGTCCTGGTGCAGGATCGGTCCGTGGTGGGTGCTGCGCAGGGTCAGCGTCTGCTCCTCCAGCGCCTCCTCGCTCAGGCGCACGTACACGGTCACCGCGCGGGTGCGCACGCGCTTCCAGCCAGCGCCGTGCCGGTAGAGGTCCGGGTCGCTGGGGTGATCGAAGCGCACCGCGTACACGTCGGCCGTGTCCGGTCGGTTGACGGTCAGGGTCCAGGCGACGTGCTCGTTGAAGCCGACCACGGGCAGGACGCCGCGGCCGTAGGCGAGCATGCCGCTGACGTGCAGGCCTTCGTCCGAGTGCAGGTGCGCCTCGTAGACCTGGCCGAGGGGGATGTGCGGATTGGCGAGGAGCATCGCGTGGCCCGTCGTCGTGCGGCTGCCAGCGATCGCCCAAGCGTTCGAGCCGTCCTCGGTCGCTGCGAGGTCCCCGGTCGCTTCACCCAGCGCGTGCAGCTGAAAGGCGAACTCCGCGGCGACGAAGTACCACGGTTCGAAGTGACGCAGGCGCGCCGGTCGGACCTCCGGGTGGGTCGCGAGGTACCAGTTGACCCCGTCCGCCGCCGCGTCGACCAGGGCGCGCTCCTCGGTCGGCATGCGCAGGTACTCCTGACGGGCAAGCCCGGGGATGTCCAGGGCATGAATCACCCGGTCCCAGACGAGCCCAGCCTCCCCGGCGGCCTCGGCGTTGCGTCCGAGCGTCAGGAACAGGGACTGCTCCATGACCTCGAACTCGTCCTCCGCGCGGGCGTAGCACAGCCCGAAGACCACGCTCGCGTCCGTCGGCCCCTCGATGTGCGGAACGCCGTACGCGTCGCGGTGGATCGTGACCTCGGCCGCCAGGGCCTCGAGGCGAGCGCGTTCGGCGTCGCCAGCCAGGCTCTGACGCACGCCACGCCACGCCGAGTCAGCGACGCACGCGGTCAGAAGCGGCAGGCACAGCAGGAGGCGCATCGCGGCAAGGGTACACTCGCACCATGGACCTGCCGCGCAAGGAGCCTGTCCTGGTGAGCGCCTGCCTGCTCGGCAAGCGCTGTCGCTACGACGGACGCCACAACCAGGACCACGCGCTGGAGGACGCGCTCGCGCGCGAGGGTCTCGAGGCTGTTCCGTTCTGCCCGGAGGAGCACGGCGGCCTCGGCACTCCGCGACCCGCGGCGTGGATCGAGTCGACCGGCGCGGAGCAGGTCCTCGACGGTCAGGATCGGCTCGTGACCGGCGAC
>JAQBVH010000460.1 GCA_027623615.1 Planctomycetota bacterium
CTCGACAGCGGCACGTGGCTACCCCTGCGGGACGAGGGCGCGACCAGTCGTGCCAGCGCGATCGCCTTCCTCCCGAGCGCCGAACGATTCCTGGTGGGGCGCACCGACGGTTCGCTCCAGCTCTGGGACGACCAGGGCGGCCACTGCGGGACCTACTCCGCCCACGCTGGGGCGGTGACCCACCTGGAGGTGCATCCCACCCTGGGCCTGGCCGTCAGCGGCTCGGGGACCACCGACCTCAGCCTGCATACCGATCACGCGGTGCGCGTCTGGAGCCTCGCGCAGCAAGGCGCCTCCACGACGCTCGAGGCCGGACCCGTGTTCGAGATGGACGAGGAGCCGACGAGCATCGCCCTGCATCCCGCGGAGGCGCTTGCTTATGTCGGCGACCTCGGAGGACGCCTGCGCTGCTTCGACCTGACCAGTGGTGAGGCGCTCGACAGGGACCAGGCCGTGGGCGGCATGGTCTGGTCGATCGACGTCCACCCCTCGGGCGAGCTCTTCGCCGTCGGCAGCGCCGAAGGGGTTCAGGTCTTCGAGACAGGCGGCGTCGCCGTGCCCATGCCGGGTTTCCCGCACGGGTCTCGCGGTGTGAGCTCGGTGGCCTTTGATACGAGTGGTCAGCGCCTGCTCACCATCGGATTCGACCTCTCGGCCCAGACATGGAACCTCGAGCAGCGTTTCCGTCGCTGGCAGGTCAGCCGCTCGATCCCGGCCCGGGGCCACCGCTCGTTCGCGGACAACGGTCGCTGGCTCGGTTCCCATGAGCGCTTCCTGACGACGACAGCTGATGGAACGCACATCTGGTTCGCCCGCACGAACCCGCACCTGCCCCGCATCCTTCCGCAGAGCTCTGGTCGCGATCCGGTGCGTTGCCTGGCGTTCGGTCGCGCCGGCACGCAGGTCTTCATCGGCCGAGATGGCCATGGCGTCGACGTCGTGCGCTTCGACCCCGGCGTGGAGGTCGTGGTCGAACGGGTCCTTCGGCCGCCTGCGCCCGGCGCTACGCCGCTGCTCCTGCACGCGGGCAAGGAGCTGCTCCTCATCGTGTGGTCGAGCGGGCACCTGCAGCGCGAACCCCTCGACCCGGAGGGCCCCACGCCCAGCATGATCGAGCTGGGCTTCGAGGTCGAGTTGACCCAGCTCGGCGCGGGGGACGAGCTGCTCCTGTGCGCCGGCGAGCGGCAGGTTGCCTGCCTCGACTTCGAGGCAGGCTTGGGGGCGACCCCGATCCGCAGCGATGTGATGGCCGAGGAGCGGGTCAGCACCCTGGCGATTCACCCCCGGGGCACCTGGACCGCGATCGGGACCTGGAACGGCCGGATCGTCGCTTTCCCCCGGGGATCGCAAACGCGGGTTCCGTTCCGCCCCGTTCCCCCGGAGACCCGGGAGCAAACTCGGGTCTTCGGCTTGGCCTTTCATCCGACCAAACCCGTACTGGCCAGCAGTGGCCCCGACGGCATCCTGCGCTTCTGGTCCCTCGAGGGAGGGAGCCTGCCCTTCGCTCAGTCGGAGCGCCAGCAGACCCACGGCGCGCTTGCCTACCTCGAAGGCGGGAGCGAGTTGATCGTGCAGTCCCAGTCGGGCGGCACCCTCTGGAACTATGACGCGGAGACCTTGCAGAGACGCGTCCTCGGGGGCACGCGCAGCCACAGCAACTCGGTGTCCTGCTGGGCGTTCGACGCCGACAACTCCCACTTGCTGACCGCTTCGAAGGATCAGACGTCGATCTGGTGGGACCTCGCAGCGGGCAAGCCCCTGCTCGTCTTCCGTGGTCATCCGGCGCCGGTGACCTGCGCTGCGATCAGCGCGGACGGCGCCCGGGCAGCGACCGGGGACGAGGGTGGCACGGTGCGCGTGTGGCCCCTGGATCCGATCGAGGCGGGGCGCCAGGCGATGCCCTACGACCCGCACCAGGGGCACATCGACGAGATCCTGCCCAAGGGGTTCGACGAGGAGTAGGCGCCCACCGGCCCCGTTGTGCCGCAATTGCCCGCTTGAGGTGGCTGCGGTGGCCGCGCTCAAGGCGCAAGCGCTCAGGCCTTCGGCTTCGGGCGGGCCGGAAGGTACTGGCGAGGCCACGCGACGGTCGGGTCCTCGAAGGCGATCCCAGCCCGTAAGGTCAGGTGCGGATCGATGAGATGCGGGCGGGCCAGGGCGCACAGGTCCGCGCGGCCGGCTGCGAGCACGGTGTTCGCGTGGTCCCAGCCCTGGATCGCGCCGACCGCCATGACCTTGACGCCGGTCGCATGACGGATGTGCTCCGCGAAGGGCACCTGGTACATGCGTCCATGGATCGGCGCGGACTCCGGCGTGTTACCGCCGGTCGAGACGTCGATCACGTCGACGCCGCGGGCCTGGAGGGCGCGCACGAGCTCGAGCGTCTCCTCGATCGTGGTGCCGCCTTCGGGCAGCCAATCCGTGGCCGAGACGCGAACGAACAGGGGGCGCTCCGCGGGCCACGCGGCGCGTACGGCCTCGACGACCTCGAGCGGAAAGCGCATGCGTGCGGACAGGTCACCGCCGTACTCGTCCCGGCGCCGGTTCGCGGCAGGGGAGAGGAAGCTCGAGAGCAGATACCCGTGGGCCATGTGGACCTCGACCAGATCGAAGTCCGCGGCGAGGGCGCCCTGGGTCGCCGCCTCGTATTCGGCGATGACCCGGTCCATGTCGCCGCGATCCATGGGGTGCGGCGTCGGCCACCCTTCGGCGAACGCATCGGCCGAGGGCCCGATCGCCGTCCAGGCCGTGTCGTCCCGCAGGGGGTCGTCCCCCTCCCAGGGCAGGTGGCACGACGCCTTGCGCCCGGCGTGCCCGAGCTGGAGTCCGAGGGCCGCGGCGCCGTGGGCGTGGCAGAAGTCGGTCACGCGCCGCCAGGCCTCGACCTGCACCTCGTCGTAGATGCCGGTGCAGCCGTAGGTGATGCGCCCCTCGGCCGAGACGTTCGTCATCTCGGCCACCACGAGGCCCGCGCCGCCGACGGCGAGCGACCCCAGGTGCATCAGGTGCCAGTCACCGACCACCCCGTCCTCGGCGGAGTACTGGCACATGGGGGAGACCACGATCCGGTTCGGCAGGGTCGTGTCGCGCAACGTGAGCGGCGCGAAGATCGGCGCCGTGGTCACGTTGGGGTCCGCGCCCTCCTCGGTCAACCACCAGCGCCGCACGCGCTCGACCAGCTCGGGATCGCGCAGCGCCAGGTTGTCGTACGTGATGCGCTTGGAGCGGGTCAGCAGGTTGAAGCTGAACTGCAGCGGGTGCTGGTTCAGGTAGCGCGCGCTGTGCTCGAACCACTCGAGGCTCGTCTGCGCGGCCTTCTGCAGCTTGAGGACGTCGACCTTGCGCCCGTCCTCGTAGGCCCGCAACGCCCGCGGCACGTCGTCCGGCCCGTGTTCGCGGAAGGCCTCGGCCAGGGCGATCGCGTCCTCCATCGCGAGCTTGGTGCCCGAGCCGATCGAGAAGTGCGCCGTGTGCGCCGCATCGCCGAGCAGGACCATGTTGTCGTGGACCCATCGCTCGCAGCGCACGGTCGGAAACTGGCGCCAGATCGAGCGGTTGGTCAGCAGCGGATGACCATCGAGGAACTCCGCGAAGAGCTCCTGGCAATACGCGACGGTGTCGTCTTCGCTGGCCTGGTCGAGCCCGGCGCGTTGCCAGGTCTCCGTCGAGCACTCGACGATCCAGGTCGACAAGGGCTCCTCTCCAACCTCGAACGGGTAGGCGTGCACCTGGAACAGGCCGTGCTCGTTCTCGAGGAACACGAACGTGAACGTCTCGAGCGGCTTGGTCGTGCCGAGCCAGGTGAAGCGACAGTGACGCCAGTCGAGGCTGGGCTGGAAGTGCGCGGCGTGGTGCTCGCGCAGCAAGCTGTTGATGCCGTCCGCGGCGAGCACGAGGTCGGCGCCCTCGAGCTCAGCGACGTCGGTCACCTCGTCCTCGAAGGACAGCTCGACCCCGACCTCGAGGCAGCGCCCGACGAGGATCTCGAGCAGGCGCTTGCGGGACATGCCGCAGAACCCGTGGCCGGTCGAGCGCACCCACTCGCCCCCCTGGAAGGTCTCGATGTCGTCCCAGTAGGCGAAGGCCTCCCGAATCGCCGCGTAGCTTGCTGG
>JAQBVH010000461.1 GCA_027623615.1 Planctomycetota bacterium
CGCCCCTGCGACGGATGGTGCTGGTGGCGCTCGGCGTCGTCGTCCTCGCCTCGGCCTCCACCCTCCTGTGGGCCGACGCCGTCTCGGGGGCGGAGGAGGGCTACTCAGCCTGGCCGATCTTCCACCACCGCTTGATCGCCTGGGGCCTGTGGGGCCTGGCCTTCGAGCCGGTGCTCTTCCTGGCCGGACGCCTCGGAGGATGGCTGCGTCCTCTGGCGCTGTTCCTCCTCGTCCAGACCGCGCTCTCGGTCGGCGCCGCCGTCAGCCTGAACGAGGCCGAGTTCTACGTCGCCCGGGACGTGTTCCGTCTGGAGCCGCCCAGCCGCTTCCAGCGCGGTGAGGGGATCAATCGTCAGCCGACACGGGGCCGACCCACGCCCGCATGGGGCCCGGAGGACGAGCTGCGCTCACGGCGCGAGGAGCCTCGTGAGCGAGCCTTCGATCCGGGCACCCAACGTCGCGACGAGCGTGAGAGCGAAGCCCGGCTGCAACAGCCAGAGAACGTCGGTGCCGCGGCCCCTCAAGAACTCGTCCCGGACGGGGAGGGTCGGCCTGACGACCGCGGGCGCCGCGATGGACGCCGAGGGGACCGCGACGCCAGTCGCGGGAGCTGGTACGACCGCATGCAGCGCTGGGAGGAGGCCCGCGAGCGCCTCGGCCGCAACCGACGCCTCGGGGTCGGGGTCGCGATCTACTGGTTGATCCTCGCGGTCGGCCTCGCGGGCCGCAACTTCCTCCAGCACCAGGGGCAAGCCCGGCTCAGCGCGGAGCTCGCGCTCAAGGCGAGCCGCCTCCAGGCCGAGCTGAGCGGCGCCAGGCTCAGCCAGCTCGAGGCCCAGCTCCAGCCCCACTTCCTGTTCAACTCACTCCACTCCGTGGGCGGACTGGTCCGGGAGGGCAACCGCGAGGTGGCGCTCTCGACGCTGGCGGCCCTTGGAGACCTCCTGCGTGCCTCCCTCCAGCACGGCTCCAAAGCCGAGGTCCCGCTCGGGGAGGAGCTCGACCTGGTCGAGACCTACCTCGACGTCGAACGGATCCGACTGGGCGACCGACTCGACCTCAGCCTGGAGAGCGAACCCGGCACGGCCAGCCTCCCGGTGCCGACCCTGCTGCTCTTGCCGCTGGTGGAGAACTCGATCAAGTACGCGATCGCGCCGAACCCGGACGGCGGCCGCGTGGCCGTCGCGAGTCGGCTCGAGGGTAACCACGTCGTGATCACGGTCGAGGACTCAGGACCCGGCTTCCCCGTCGAGGTGCTCGACGGCGGCGTCAACCCCTCGCGTCCCGACGGCATCGGCCTGGCGAACACCCGTGGTCGCATGGAGGCCCTGTACGGACCCGAGGCCATGCTCCTCGAGAACCTGCCCACCGGCGGAGCGCGCATCACCTTGCGCATTCCGCGCCCCCCCGCGAGCGACTCCCATGCCTGAAGGACCGATGCGGGTGCTCGTCGTCGATGACGAGCCCATGGCGCGCGCCTCCCTGCGCGCCCTGTTGAACGACGACGACGACGTCGAGCTGGTCGGCGAGTGCGCCGACGGCGAGCAAGCCCTGCAGTCGATCCGCGTCCAGCAGCCAGACCTCGTCTTCCTCGACATCCACATGCCGCGCCGAACGGGGCTCGAGGTCCTCGAGCTGCTCGAGGATGACGAGCGTCCGCGCGTCGTGTTCACCACCGCCTACGATCAGTACGCGGTGCGAGCCTTCGAGGTGCACGCGCTCGACTACCTCCTCAAGCCCTTCGACGACGAGCGCTTTCGCCGCGCCCTCAAGCGCGCCAAGGACGACTGGATGCGCGACGGAGATCGGAGCGCAGGGCTGCGGGATCTTCTGGCCGACCTCGGGCAGGACGGTCTGGCCGGACTGGAGCGGGTCGAGCCGCCCGAGGTCACGATCGAGAACAAGGACCGCATCAGCATCCACCGCGAGGGACGGGTCGACATCGTCGAGGTCGCCTCGATCGACTGGATCGAATCCGCCGACCAGTACGTGCGTCTGCACACCGCGGATTGTGAGCTCTTGATGCGCGCCTCGATGGGACACATGGAGGGCACCCTCGACCCTGCTCGCTTCCTGCGCGTCCACCGCAGCGCGATCGTTGCCATCGACCGCGTGCGCCGACTCGAGAGCCGCGGAGGCGGCATCGGGAGGCTCCTGCTGGCCGACGGGACCTGGGTCCCGGTCTCGCGGGCACGTATGGCGACTGTGAGGAAGTGCCTAGGCTGAGCCGTCGGCAACAGCCCCCGGACCGTTCCCGCCACACTCCGGAACTCGGCCTCGTCAAGGCCGCTCGAGGCGAACAGAATGGAAGCCCTAACCCCGAGGACATCCCCATGAAGCCCGTCCTACCTGCCCTGCCCCTGCTGTTCCTGCCCGCCGGCGATCTCGCGATCGACTACACGGCCGAGCGCACCCTCGAGGTGACCATCGAGACGACGGTCACCAGCGAGACGACCCACTTCAGCATGGAGCGTGACGGCGAGGAGGTCGACACCAGCCGCTTCGGTGGTGGTGGCTCCGAATTCTCACGCGAGGTCGTGTACACCGAGACCGTGCTCGCTCACAAGGACGGCGCGCCGACCACGGTCAAGCGCAGCTTCGAGACCGTCGCAGGCACGCTCACGCAGGCCCGCGGCGAGGAGTCGATCGACACGGAGCTCGACTCTCCGATGGAGGGCGTCACCCTGATCATCGGCCTCGACGATGAGGGCGAGGTGGTCGCCTCGGTCGAAGACGGCAAGGCCGAACGCAGCGAGATGCTGATCGGGCACCGCCTCGAGAACCTGCTGCACGGCCTCCTGCCCGAAAACGGCGAGGGCGAGGACTGGGAGATCGATGGCGACGCGATTGCAGCGCTGCTCCTGAACGATCTCGAAGGCGCTCTCTTCCCCCGTCCCGAAGTCGACGAGGGCGGTGAGGGTGAGCGCGGCGGCGGCCGCGGGCGCGGTCGCGGCATGCGCGGCGGTGGCGGCTCCGGCCTCAGCTTCCTCAACGGGGCCGAGTGGGACACCGAGCTCGAGCTCACCGAGCGCACCGAGGACGTCGACGGCGTCAAGTGCGTCGTCATCGAGATCACCCTCGAAGCCGAGGGCGAGATGGTCGAGCGCGCCGGCGGCGGCCGTGGCGGCCGCGACGTCCAATTCGGCTGTTCGGTCCGCGCGGCACGATCACCTTCGTCGAGAGCACCTTCGAGGTGGAGCTCACCGGCGAGCTGCTCTTCTCGATCGAGGAGAGGCGCCCGGTCAAGCTCGAGCTCGAGGGTGAGTTCACCCAAGAGACCGTCACCGAGCGCGAATCCGAGCGCGGCAACATGAAAATGGAGCGCACCCAAGAGGGCACCATCGAGCACACGATCACGCTGACTTCCGAAGACGCCTGAAGCCCCATCCAATGAAGACTTCCCTCCTACTGATTGCGATCGTCTCCGGCGGCCTGGCTGGCGTCGGAACCTCTCTTATCGTTCAGCCCGGTGAGGACGCCGGCGCTGACCTGCGCGCGGCGCCCGGACCGGGCGGCGCATCGGTCGCCCACGTCGCGGAGCTGCGCAAGACCAACTCCCTGCTCGAGCAGCGCCTCAACCGCCTCGAGTCACAGATCAACATGGTCGGCTCGCGTACGAACGCTTCCGACGCTCAGCCGACCCAGGTCGACTTCGACATCTCAGCCATCGAGGCGATGCTGGCGGCCCTCAACAAGCCTGATCAGCCCGCGCCTGCCGGGCTGCAGACCATGGTCGACCGGGCCATCGAAGGTCGCGAGGAGCGCGAGCGCCTCGCCAAGGAAGCCGAGGACCTCGCGAATCGCGAAGAGCGTCTCGACGAGCGCATGGACGAGATCAGCGAGAAGCTCGGCCTGGACATCACCCAGCGTGGCGCCGTGCGCGACGCCCTCTGGGACCGTGACGAGGCCCGCAACGCGATGTTCGGCCAGATGCGCGGCGGCGGCGGCGGCATGGACCGTGAGGCGATGGGCACCATGTTCGAGGAGATCAACACCAAGGCGACCGCCGCCTTGCAGAGCACCCTCTCGCCTGCCCAGTACGAGATGTACCAGGAGGAGTACCCCGATCGCCGTGGAGGCGGCGGCTTCGGCGGAGGTCGCGGCGGCGG
>JAQBVH010000462.1 GCA_027623615.1 Planctomycetota bacterium
GGCAGCGCGCCATGGAGCCGATGCAGTACCTCGCCGAGGACTGGATGCGCGACCAGCGCACGGACCTCGAGCGGCGCATCGCCGGCGAGGACATAAGCGCCGCCGCCCTCCTGCGCAACCAGTCCCTGATCGTCGAGGACATGCAGCGCGTGCTCGACGGCATGGCGCAATGGGACAGCTTCGTCGACGTGGTCAATCACCTGAACGAGATCATCCGGTTGGAGGAAGAGGTGCGCGGCGCGACCCGCGACTCGAGGTAGCCATGCGAATCGCCCGAATCACCCTCCTGCTGCTCATGGCCGCGTTCGCCCGGGCCCAGGACGACGGTCCGAGCCCGGTCAAATCCGGCGACGCTGACGACCGGCGCGCCAAGCTCGAGGCACGTCAGCTGCGCGCGCGCGAGCTCATGGCCGAGCTCGAGGACCGCATGTTCGAGCTCTCCGAGCTGCTGAGCTCCAACCACCCTGACGACGCGGCGCGGCTCGTGCTCGGGCTGCGCAAGGCGCGCGAGGAGCTGATCCTCGAGGACATGGAGGAGATCGAGCAACACCTCAAGGACGGGGAGTTCGACGAGGCGGCCGAGCTGCAGCGCGGGGTCATCCGGCGGCTGGCGGAGCTGCGCGACCTGCTCCTGTCCACGGACCTCGACCTGCTGCTCAAGCTCGAACGCCTGCACAAGATGAACTCGCTGCTCACCGACCTGGCAGCGCTCGACGCGCAGCAGGGCGAGATCCAGGAGCGCACCGAGGGCATCGAGTCCGAGAGCGACGCCGAGGCGAAGCAGCAGAAGGCCAAGGGCGCCGAGATGGCCCAGGCCGACGCGCAGCAGACGGCGCAGGACCTCGAGTCGGACATGCGGGAGGCGACCGGCGAGGAGTCCGAGGCCTCCGAGGCCATGCAGCAGGCCGCCGAGGAGATGCAGAAGGCCGAGGAGGAGCTCAGCCAGCAGCAGTCCTCCGAGGCAAGCAAGTCCCAGTCCAAGGCCCGCGAGAACATGCAGAAGGCCAAGGACAAGCTGCAGCAGGAGCGCGAGGAGCTCCTGTGGGAGCTGCAGCCGCACATCCGGCGCCAGGTGATCGACTCGCTCACGCGCATCCGCGATCAGCTCGAGAAGGTCAACGGCGGTCTCGTGGCGGCCATCGGCGAGGAGACGAGTCCCGTCGAGCTCGACGCGCGGGACTCCCTTGGTTGGCTCGACCGCATCCGCGCGGTGGGGGACATCGCGCGCGACACCCAGGAGCTGGTGCGCGAGACCGAGTTCAGCGTGCACCTCGACGACCTGCTCGACTGGTCCGAGCTGCGCCTGCGGCCCCTGGCGCGCGGCCTCGCGACCGAGGAGGCCGGCACCGTCGAGCTGGCCGGGAGCCAGCGCGTGCACGCGCTGGTCGAGGAGATGCTCGAGTCGCTGCTCGAAGAGGACAAGCGCATGCGCAGCGCCCGCGGCGACGAGCGCACCCAGCGCCTGATCAAGGTGGTCGGCGAGCTCAAGGGCGTGCGCGCGCTGCAGCGCATCCTGCGCGAGGACACCGCGCAGTTCGACTCCGGCACGCCGGGCGGCGGCCTGGCTGCGGCCAGCCCCGAGGAGGTCCAGCACCTGTACCGACTCGAGGGCGAGGTCTCGAAGATGCTGCTCGAGCTGGACGCGCAGTACATGCAGGACCTGCTGGACTCCTCGGGCGACGACTGACCCGTGAGACCTGTGCAAACACCCCGTTCCGTGGACTCAGGCAGATTCCTGGGGAACCTCTCGCTCGCGCCCTGCTAGGCTCGACGACCTCGAGGGAGACTTGATCATGAACCTCCGACGCATCGCGACGACCGGCTGCGTGGCCCTGGCGTTCAGCGCCCTGGCCCAGGCCCAGGACGGACGCTGGTACGACATGGCCACCGGCGGCGCCGCTCCGAGCGCAGGCCCCGAGGCCGCGGACCAGATCGATCCCAACGTGCTCTTCGACCTCGCAGGCCAGGCCGAGGCGGCCGCGGCCGAGCTGGCCTCCGCGCGCACCGACCAGTCCGTGCGCGATCGGCAGCGTCAGGTGGAGGACCGCCTGACCGCCCTGATCGGGATGCTCGAACGCGAAGGCGGCTGAAACGGCAACGGAACCTGAGATGGTTCCGGGGACGGTGCCGGGCGCACCGGACAAGGCGGCAACCCCTCCAAGCGAGGGGCTCAGAACTCCTCTCTGTTGAGTGGTCCCGGCGGCGTGGGCGAGCTCGGTGACGAGGGCGCGGACTCCGAGCAGTTCGGCGACCTTCCGCCGCGCATGCGCGATCGGATCCTGCAGGCCCGCCAGGCGGGCTTCCCCAAGGAGTACGAGGAGTACCTCGAGCGCTACTACCGCCGCCTCGCGCGGGAGGAAGCCGAGCTCAAGGGCGGCGACGAGAAGAAGGACGACGAGTAGGCCCCTCGCCGAAGCTCAGAAGCTGCGCCCTCGGCGCGGCATGACCCATGTTGCTGCAAGCGCTCCTGATCGCGGGCCTGGTCCAGGTTCCGCACGTCGAAGACGACCGCTGGACCCAGGACTATGTCGCCGCCGCCGAGCGCGCGGCTGCGGAGAGCAAGGACCTCCTGCTCGACTTCACCGGCAGCGACTGGTGCACGTGGTGCATCCGCCTGCACCGGGAGGTCTTCGAGCAGGCCGAGTTCGATCCGACGTGGGCGCACTACGTGGCGGTCACGGTCGACTTCCCGACCGACGAGTCGGTCCTGCCGCCCGGCGTGAAGCAGCAGAACGAGGGGCTGCGCCAGCGCCTCCCGGTCGACGGCTTCCCGACGATCTACCTGTGCGATTCCAAGGGGCGTCCCTACGGCAAGACGGGCTACCGCGAGGGCGGACCCGCGCCCTACGCCGAACACCTGGCGGCCCTGCGGCTCGTGCGCGAGGTGCGCGACGCCGCGTGGGCTGCCGCCGACGAGACCAAGGGCGTGGCGCGCGCGGAGCGCCTGGACCAGGGCCTCGACGTGCTGCCGCGCGCGATGCTCTTCCCGCACTACGACGACGTCGCGCTGGAGGCGCTGCAGCTCGACCCCGAGGACAGCCTCGGCCTCGTGCTCAAGTACGAGCTCCTGCGCGACGCCAAGCAGCTGAACCAGGCGCGTACGGCCCTCGAGCTGCAGGTCGGCGACCTGGCGGCCACGAAGAACTGGCAGGGGCTGGTGCAGGCCATGGACGCGGCCGTGCTGCGCTACCGGGCGCTCAAGGAGCTCGGCCAGTTCGCGTTGATGTTCAAGGCCGTCGGACAGCTCGAGCAGGGGGCGTTGAAGCCCGGCCTCGAGACCCTGCTCGCCGCCCGGGCGCGGGATCCCAAGGGCTCGCTCGTCGGGCGCGTCGACAAGATGATCGTCCAGGTGCGCGAGGTCCTCGGTGAGAGCGACTTCTAGGCTGCCCGCGCTCCTGCTCGCGAGCCTCGCGTTCGGTCAGGAGGAGACCGTCCTCGAGTACGGCGTCCCGACGCCGGACGAGGTCCACCTCGACGCCTACAAGGACTTCCGCCAGTTCGTGGCGCAGGCGGACTGGTCGCGCGCCCTGCGCTCGATCGACGAGCAGCTCGAGGAGCCGCCCGCGGGCTTGCTCGCCTCCGCGGACGGGGTGCATCTGTCCTACAGCGAACGGCTCTGGCGCGACCTGGCCGGCTTGCCCCGGGACGGCCGCCGCGCCTTTCGCCTCTACTACGACCCCAAGGCCAAGCGGGCCTGGGGCCGGGCCGCCGAGGAACCGGACGCGGACGCGCGCGCCGCGCTCTGGCGCGAGGTCTTCACCCGCTACTTCCCCTCGAGCTACGGGGATCAGGCCGCGGACGCCCTCGCGCGGGCGGCGGTCGCAGCGGGCAAGCCGGGCGAGGCGGTGGCCTACTGGGGTGCGCTGCTCGAGTACCACCGGGACACGGACCTGGACCGGCTGAGCATTGCCCTCGATCAGTGCGCGGCCCTCGCGGCGGCGGGACGGGCTGGCTCGCTCGCAGAGCACACCGAAGCTCTGAACCTGCGCTACGCGGGCGAGCAGGTCACCTGGGCGGGCCAGACCTGGCCGATCGAGGAGGCGCTGGCGTCGCTCGTGGACGCGGGCGCGGTCGCGCAGACGCCGTCCCTCGGCGCGCGGCTCGAGCTC
>JAQBVH010000463.1 GCA_027623615.1 Planctomycetota bacterium
TCGATGTCCGCGATCACCCCATCGCGCTCGGAGCGCAGCTCGACCAGGCGCGACTGCACCTCGTAGTACTCGGGGTTCTTGCGCTGCTCCGTGCGCTCCGGGAGCAGCACGATCGTCATCGTGAGGTGCTCGAGCTCCTCCTGCAGGCGGTCGCGCTGGGCCTCGTAGTTCTTGCGGCGCTGCGCGAGCGTGACCGGGGGTAGGCTCCCATCGACGAGCAGGATCAGCTCGTGCTCGATCTCCATGATGTTCTGGCGCATGTTCACGTAGGCCGGGTTCTCCCCGACCACCGCGTCCGTGCGCTCGGCGACGAACTCCTTGATCTGGCCGAGGCGCTCCTCGTAGACCTTGATCTTGGCCAGGAGCTTGCGACGCTCCCCCTCGCGCTCCTCGAGCTTCTTTTCGAGCGCGCGGACGGCGTCCTGGTTGGTGCTGTTCTCGTTGTGGTAGTCGAAGACCCCGCACTCGGTGCGGTACGTGTTCCAGTCGGTCTCGAGCTTCTGGTACTTCTCCCGCGCGTCGACCACCTTCTGACGCTGGTCCTCGAGGCGCGCCTCGGCGCTGAACACCTCGCGGTGGCGCTCCTGGAAGGCCTCGACCAGGACCTGGCAGAACCACTGCGCCTTCTCCGGAGAGTAGGCGCGCACCAGCACGCGAATCGTCGCCGCGTCGCGGGCGGTGGCCAGGGTCGTGCTGCCGCGTAGGCGCCTGGCCGCGCCGGTCATGGCGCGGGGGTCGCGGTCATCGATCTCGATCTGCTTCGAGTCGATCAACCACTTCTGCAGACCGTGCATGACCCGCACCGGCAGCGACTTGCCGTCGTTGCCATCCGCGGTCGGATCCGGGAGCTCGAGTACCGCCGAGGCGCCGATCCGCTCCGCCGCCCGCTGATAGATCAGCGGGTTCTCGAGCATCATGATCTCGTCGGTGATGCCGGGCGCCGCGTGGCGCCGGTCGATCGAGTCCAGGCCCGCCAGGTCATCGTCGGTCAGCTTGTCTCGTTCGCCCGGGACGTAGCGCAGGCGCGCCTCGGACTCGTACTCGTTGGGGGCCGAGGCGCCGAGGACCAGCCCAGCGACGAGGCCGACAGCGCTCAGGCCAATGACCCAGTACTTCGAACGGAACAGGCCGTAGAGGACGAGGACCTTGAGGTCGAGGGCCGACCCCTCCTCCTCTGGCAGGTCCTGGTAGGTGGACGTCATCGGGATCAGCCGGCTGGGACGATGAAGCGCGGGAACGGGATGTTGCGCACGATGTAGCGGTCGATCCACTTGTTGACACGCGCGACAGGGGTGTCGGGCACGTAGATCACGTCGTTGGGTTGCAGCAGGATCGTCTCCGCCTCGCCCCACCAGCGCGGGCGTGCATCGACGACCCACGAGACCTGTCGCTGGTTCTCCGCGTCCCAACGGATGATCATCGTGTTGCCCAGGTAGGACACGAGGTACTCGGTGCCGCCCGCCTCGGCGAACGCCTCGACCAGGGTCAGACGACCGCTGGCTGGCATCGGGTAGGCGCCGCTCTTCTTCACCGCGCCGATCACGTGCACGGTGCGGGGGGCAGGCGTCAGCACGTTGACGACGACCTTCGAGCCTGAGGCCAGCTCCTGGGACAGCGCCTCGGCCAGCCGCTCGGTGAGCTGCGCGGAGGTCAACCCGGCCGCCTGCACGGAGCCGAGGCTGGGCAGCACGACCATGCCGTCCTCCTGGACGGGGGCCTGGATGTTCAGGTCGCGCTGCTCGAGAGCGACCAGGGTGATCGCGCGCACGCCGAGCACGTCACCGGGCACGATGACGCTGACGTTCTCCCGGGCCAAGGTCGCGTTGACCTCGCTGGCGATCGTGTGGATCGGTGGGCCCTGCGGGGTCGAGCAGGCGGCGGCCAGGCCGAGCAGGAGGGCCGGCAGGAGCGTCGTTCGGGGGACCAGGCTGTGCTTCATGTTCTCGATGCGGGACAAGGAGGGTCGAGAGGGACCCTCTTGCATCGGGTAGATCCGCAGGCCGGCCTGAGCAGAACCGGGACTCCCGGCGGCGCAATCAGCGGGCGAGGGCGGACAGGCTCTCCAGGCGGCGGTGCAGGGCGAGCACGCGTCCGTCCGCCCCGACCTCCAGGCTGGTCGGCACCGGCAAGCGCATCAGATCGATGACCGCGTCCAGCCCCGGGGCTGCGTCATCCTCGGGGTCGGCGTCGGCGGGCAGGAACGTCAGCTCGACCGAGGGAGCACCCGCTCGCACGAGCTCCCTCGCCCGGTCGCGATCGCGCGGGACGTCGACACTGACGACGACGACGCGGTGGCCTCCGGCCTGGGCGAGGTCCTCGAGCGCCGAGAGCTCGGCTCGGCAGGGCGAGCAGTAGCTGGCCCAGAACGCGATCAGCAAGCGACGACCGTCCGCTTGCCGGGGGTCCAGCGACACGGCCTGACCCTCGGGGTCGAGCAGGTCCAGCCGCGGGACCTCATCGCCCGCGCCGAGCTTCATGCCCGGCGGCCAGGGGTCAGGCATGGGGCCCCGCACGCAGGGCTCCTCCTGGGCCTTGGCGGTTCCCTCGCACAGCCGGTACCGACCAGGCGCAAGGGCGCCGAAGTCCTCGACCGCTCCACCGGGCCAGCGCACGAGGACACGGCCATCCGGAGCACCGCCAAGCCCGAAGAGCAGCTCGGACGGACCGCACGAGGCGAACCCCGCGCCGCGCGCGAGCACCTGGCTCGTGCGCGTGTCGCCATGGGCGACCGTCACCTCCGCGCCGATGGCTTCCCACTGGCCACTCGTCGCCCGCAGCCGCACTCCGAGCGACCGCGACTCGGCGTTGGACAGCTCGTTGCGGAACACCTGGTGCCGGGACCGCTGCAGGTTGTGCACGAACAGGTCGAGGTCGCCGTCACCGTCGAAGTCCGCTCCGATAGCGGCGCGCCCGTCGAGCGGCGAGTCGGCGCCGGCGGTATCGGACAGGTCCACGAGGCCCTGGTCGCCGGAGGACAACCACAGGTGGCTGCGCTCGTTCCCGTTGAAGGAGAACCCCTCGCGGTACATGGCTCGCGCCCACGGGTGCAACGGCTGCTGGCTCGCCTCGAACTCCTCTCGCAACGCAAGGTGCGCTCCCGAGAGGGGATCAGGCAGCTCGTCCCCGTCCACTTCGAGGACGGCGAAGACCGAGTCCTCGTCCGCGACTCCGAGGGTCGACGCCACCACGTGGCGCCAGTACGCGCTTCATGTGTCCTGGGGCAGGTCCCCGGTCACGAAGCCGTTCGTGCAGTAGACGTCGAGCCGGCCGTCGAGGTCGAGGTCGGCGAGCACCGGGGTCCAGGCCCAGCCCGCGTTCCCGTCGGGTCCGAGCGCGCGCGGCGTGAACCTCCCGCCGGCGCCTCCGAGGAAGAGCTGGTTGCCCGACGCCATCTCCTCGATGCCCTTCAGGTGCACGTCCGTCCGTGCCTTGCCGATCCGCGCGAGCAGCCGGTTGCCCGTCGTCGAGGAGGGACGCGCGAGGTAGAGGTCGAGGACGCCGTCCCCGTCCAGGTCCCCCCAGCTGCAGCCGAACGTGATCCCCCGCGCGGCCACGCCGAGGTCCAGAGCGCGGTCCTCGAAGGTGCCGTCGCCCTGGTTGGTCCAGAGCCGGTTCGAGCCGAAGGTGTTCGCCGTGTAGAGGTCGAGGTCCCCATCGCGGTCGTAGTCCGCGGCCGCGGCCGCGTAGGTCCAGCTCCGGTCGCGCAAGCCCGCGGCGCGGGTCACGTCCTCGAAGTGGGCCCCACCGACGTTGCGCAGGAGCCTGTCCTCCGCCCCGTTCAGGGCCTCGATCCACGAGTCGTTCGGCTCGTGCTCCATGCGCCCGTACCCGCAGACGAACAGGTCGGTGAACCCGTCGCCGTCCGCATCGAACGCGACCAGGGAGTAGGCGGGCAGGTACAGCTCGACCCCGAGGTCGGCCTCTCTGAAGTGTCCTCGTCCGTCGTTGTGATACAGCCGCACGGGCTGACCGTGGGGAGCGTCGTCGAGGGCACGCCAACCGATGTGGGCCACGGCCAGGTCCTGGTCGCCGTCGTTGTCGACGTCGAAGAAGACGGCGCCGGTCCCGGCCTGCTCTTGGCCCAGCCCGGACTCTGCGGCGCAGTC
>JAQBVH010000464.1 GCA_027623615.1 Planctomycetota bacterium
GGGCGCTGCACTTCATCGACGTGCGCAAGTTCGGGCGCTTGCGATGGTGGGAGGACCCCCTGGGCTCTGACTCGCCCCTGGTGGAGCTCGGTCCGGAGCCCCTCGAGGACGCGTTCACCCAGCGCTGGTTCGCCCGGGCCCTGGCGGGGCGGCGGCGGGTCCTCAAGCCGCTCCTACTCGACCAGGCCTTCCTGGTGGGCCTGGGGAACATCTACGTCGATGAGTCCCTGCACCAGGCCCGCCTGCATCCCCAGCAGGCCTCCGACACGGTCGACGGTCGCGGTGTCGGGCGGCTGTACCGGGCGATCCGCACGACCCTGGCCGAGGCCATCGAGCGCGAGGGCTCCTCGTTCGATGGGTTCTACCGCACGCCGGAGGGGCAGCCGGGCAGCTACCAGCACCAGTTCCAGGTGTACGGGCGTGGGGGTCAGCCCTGCAGGCGCTGCAAGCACCCGATCGAGCGCATTGTGGTGGCCCAACGTGGGACGCACCTCTGCCCCCGTTGCCAGCAGGCGCCAGCTCCTCGTATCCTCCGCGCGCCATGATCGACACGTCCTCGTTCAAGAAGGGTGTTTGCCTCGTCTACAAGGGCGAGCCCGTAGTCATCGTCGACTACACCGTCAGCACGCCCACGGCGCGCGGCGGGAACACGATCTACAAGACCAAGTTCCGGCACCTGAAGACGGGCCAGGTCCTCAACGACTCGATCCGCAGCGGCGAGAAGTTCGAGGAGGTCGACATGGAGCGGCACAACGCGAGCTACCTCTACAACGACGGCACGTCCTGGCACTTCATGGACGACGAGACCTTCGATCAGTTCGAGTTCACCAAGGAGGCCATGGCCGGTACCGAGCTCTTCCTCAGCGATGGGGTCAAGGGCCTGCAGGCCATGCTGATCGACGGGGTCGTCTCCGCCATCGAGCTGCCGTTGTCGGTAGAGATGACGGTCACCGAGTGCGACCCGACCATCAAGGGTGCGACCGCCCAGGCCCAGCTCAAGCCGGCGAAGACCGAGTCCGGCCTCGAGCTGCAGGTGCCGCCGTACCTCGAGCCGGGCGAGCGCATCAAGATCGACACGCGCGACGGACACTTCCTCGAGCGGGTGAAGGGGTAGCGGATCAGCCCGGCGCGTCCGGGCGCAGCTTCCAGGCGGTCTCGACTTCGGGGACACCGGGCCACTGCTCGGCGGCCAGGGAGAGATAGAGGGTCACGTCGCCGGCGTCGTGCTCCTCGTCGAGCTTCGCCACCGCCGCGGCGACCTTGTCGCCCGCCGGGGTCGCGCTGTCGGTGTTCTCGATCATCCCGTCCTCGTGCTCGACGCCGGTCTCGTCGAGGAAGGTCGTGATCAACTCCTTGTGGTGGCGCATCAGGTAGCCACCGAAGAGCTCGTAACAGAGCTCGGCGTTCCCGGAGTTGAGCAGGATGATCTTGGCCCGGCGCGCTCGCTGCTGCATGGGCAGCTTCTTGATCGCGTGGGGGCGGAACTTGAGCGCCTTGGCGACCTCGCTGTCGAGGGGTCCGTAGCCGTCCTGGGCCAGGCTCTCGTAGATCTTGGTGAAGCGCTCGTCGTCGAGCCCTTTCAACTGTGCGATGACTTGCATGGGTTCCTCGGGCGGAGAGTCTAGCGTCGGCGAGGCCCTTGCGGAGGGGGGCCGGGCGATGCGCCCGGATGATGGGGTAGGATCCGCGCCCATGAGCACCTCCCAGGAGCACCCGAACCTGCGGCGGGAACGCGCGGAACTGACCTACGCCTTCTGTGCGGCCCTGTTCGTGGTGGTGCTCGTGCTGACCAACGTGATCGGCACCAAGCTGTTCCTGCTCTTCCAGGCCGGGGGGCCGTTCCTGTTCGGTGGGGAGCCCTGGATCCTGACCAGCGGCATCCTGACCTACCCGATCACCTTCCTGCTCACGGACCTCGTCAGTGAGATCTGGGGCCGCAAGCGGGCCAACATGATGGTGATCTGGGGCTTCGGGATGAGCCTGTTGATGCTCGGGATCCTGCAGGTCGCGGTCGCCCTGCCGCCCGCGGGCATCTGGGCACAGCCAGGCTTGGGCTTCCCCGACGGCGCGGCCATGCAGGGGGCCCTCGAGGCCACCTTTGCCAGCCCGGCCATCCTGCTCGGGGCGTCGATGACCGCGTACCTGGTCGCGCAGCTGTTCGATGTGCACCTCTACCACTTCTGGTGGAAGGTGACCGGCGGCAAGCACATGTGGCTACGCAACAACGGGTCGACCTGCATCAGCCAGCTGGTGGACACGATCATCGTGAACGGCATCTTCCTGCGCTTTGGCCTGAAGATGGAGTGGGGCGCGATCGGCGAGGTCATCGTCGCCGTCTACCTCTGCAAGGTCGTGCTGGCGCTGATCGACACGCCCTTGATCTACCTCGGGCGTCACCAGCTGGAGCGCTTCCTCGGGATCGAACACGACCCCGAGCGCAGGCACGCGCCGCTGGCCTGACGGTCAGGCCTCGACGCCGATCGTCCCGACCGTCAACCGGAACTGGACCGCTTCCTGGGCGAGGGGGTGGTTCAGGTCGAGCACGACGCCATCGGGGTTGACCTCGACGACACGCGCCTCGAGCTCTTCCGCGGTCCCTTCCCCGTCCTCGTCCCCTTCCTCGGGTTCGACGGCGACGGCGATCCAGTCGCCGGGCACGATCTCGGCGTCCTCGGGCAGGTCCTCGCGGGGTACGGAGACCAGGCCCTCGGGGTCGTAGGGCCCGAAGGCCTCGCCGGGCTCGAGGTCGACGATGACGACGTCGCCCTCCTCCTTGCCATCGAGCGCCTGCTCGACGCGCGGCGGCAGCTCCCCGTCGAGGTGGACGTACAGGATCGGGCCGCTGTCCTCGTCGTTGGACGACTCGATCAGCTCTCCGTCGGCGTCGCGCAGCTCGTAGACGAGCTCGACGTGGTCACCTTTCGTGATCGGCAAGGGAAGCCTCGGTGGGTGTGGGGGGGGTGGTCGGCGCCGGCACGGCGCCACGGGTCAGGTAGGTGTAGCCGCGCAGGCCCTCCTCGTAGCGGGCCAAGAACCGCGCGGAATCCTCGTAGGTCATGCGGCCAGCGTCGAGGGAGTCCTCGACGCTGCGGCGCAGGCTGCGCAGGAGGTCCTCCTCGAAGTACTCGACATAGGAGAGCACCTCCTTCACGCGATCGCCGCGCAGGACATGTACCAGGCGCGTGCGTCCCTTCTCGTCGAGGTCCACATGCACCACATTGGTGTCGCCGAAGAGGTTGTGCATGTCGCCCAGGATCTCCTGGTACGCGCCCACGAGGAAGAAGCCCAGGTAGTAGGGCTCGCCCTGGCGAGGGGGGTGCAGCTCGAGCACATCCTTGGTGCCCTGCACATCGAGGAAGCGGCAGATCTTGCCGTCCGAGTCGCAGGTCAGGTCCGCCAGGATGGCGCGGCGCGTGGGCTCCTCGTTCAGCCGCTGCAGCGGCATGACGGGGAAGATCTGGCCGATGGCCCAGGAGTCGGGCATCGACTGGAAGACCGACATGTTCACGAAGAAGGTGTCGGACATGGCGCGCTCGAGGCCCTGCATGTCCTCGGGCACATACTCCATGGCACGCGTGTGGCTCAGGACCTCGCGGATCACGCGCCAGTACTGCTCCTCGAGCTGGCCCCGACCACGCAGGTTGAGCAGCCCTGCCTCGAAGAGGGTCGCCCCCTTCTCGCGCAGGTCCATGGCGTCGTGGTACCGCTCCTGGACATTGTCCTCGGTCACGCCCTCGGCCAGGGTGGCCATCTCGCGCACGACCTCGTGGGTGTCGTTCGTGAGCGGAAGCTCGTCATGGGTGCCCTCGAAGGTCGAGACCCCGACGACCTCGGCCACCAGGATCGCGTGGTGCGCGGCCAGGGCCCGGCCGGACTCCGAGACGATCGTCGGCTGGCGCATGCCGTGCTTGCGGCAGGTCTCGCCCAGGATCCACACCACGTCATTGGCGTACTCCTGCAGCGAGTAGTTCATCGAGGAGTCGCTCTCCGTCGAGTTGCCCTCGTAGTCGACTCCCAGGCCGCCGCCCACGTCGAACCAGTCGATGGAGCAGCCGATCTCGGTCAGGCCGACGAAGATGTTGCTCGCCTCGCGCATGGCCTGC
>JAQBVH010000465.1 GCA_027623615.1 Planctomycetota bacterium
CACGCGGCGCAGGCCTTCACGGATGTTCTCGATCGAGTTGGCGTAGGAGAAGCGCAGGTAGCCCTCCCCCATCGCGCCGAAGCTCGAACCGGACAGGCAGGCGACGCCCGCTTCGTTGAGGAAGCGGTGCTCGAGGTTGCGCGACGAGAGGCCCGTGCCCTTGGTGTTGGGGAACGCGTAGAAGGCTCCCTTGGGCAGCACGCACGTGAAGCCCGGGATGTCGTTCAGCTCGGCGTGGATGATCTTGCGCCGCTCGTCGAAGGCCGCGAGCATCTCGTCGACCGCGTCCTGGGGGCCTTGCAGGGCCTCGATCGCGGCGACCTGGGTCGCTGCGTTCGCGCAGGAGACGCTGTTGATCTGCAGCCGCTCTGCGTGACTGACGAGCGCCTCCGGCCACACGCCATAGCCCAGGCGCCAACCGGTCATGCCGTAGGTCTTGCTCCAGCCGTCGAGCATGATGGCCCGGTCAGCGAGCGCGGGGTACTGGAGGATGCTGACGTGCTCCTCGCCGTCGTAGAGCAGACGCGAGTAGATCTCGTCGCACAGGATGTGCACGTGCGGGTGATCCTCGAGCCCCTGCGCGAGCTTGTCCATCTCCGCACGCGGCACGACCCCGCCGGTCGGGTTGGCCGGGGTGTTCAGGATGAGCAGCCGCGTGTTGGGCGTGATCTTCGCGAGCACGGACTCGGCGTCGAAGGAGAAGCCGCTCTCCTCGCTGAGCTCGATCGGCACCGGGGTCGCCCCGGTGAACTTGATCATCGACTCGTAGATCGGAAAGCCCGGGTTCGGGTAGAGGATCTCCGCGCCCGGCTCGCCGAACATGAGCAGCGCGTAGAACATCGTCGGCTTGCCGCCGGGCACGATCAGCACGCGATCGGGGTGCACCTCGACCGCGCGGTAGCGCTGGATGTCCGCGCAGACCGCCTCGCGCAGCTCGGCCAGCCCCTTCGCGGGGGTGTACTTGTGCCATCCATCGCGCAGGGCCTTCTGACCCGCCTCGACGATGTTCGCTGGGGTCGGGAAGTCGGGGGCGCCGATGTGGAGGTGGACGATGTCCTTGCCTTGGGCCTCGAGGGCCTTGGCCTTGGCGAAGACCTCAAAAGCGGTCTCCGTCCCGAGCAGGGACATGCGCTGGGCGAGGGTCATGGGGGGTGGGGTTGAGCCTGGTTACGAGAGAGGAACGTGAGAGGCTACGGGCGCCGTTCTTTCGCCGTCAAGGCGGCCGGATTGCTACGCTCCCCCTCGCCCAGCCGGCCCGGCCGGGTCGTTCATGCCGGGCGCTGTAGCCCCCGTCCAGGGCCCGACTAAGAGTGTCCCATGACCTGCCGCCCGACTATCGCTCTGTGCGCCCTGTCCTTGCTCGCCGCCTGCGCCAAGGAACCGGACCTGATCGTCTATGTCTCCCACGACCAGATCTTCTCCCAGGAGCTGATCCAGGAGTTCGAGAAGGAAACCGGCCTGACCGTCCGGGCCGAGTACGACACCGAGGCCTCCAAGACCGTCGGCCTGGTGCGCAGGCTGCGCGAGGAATCGTCGAACCCGCGCTGCGACGTCTTCTGGAACAACGAGGTGGCCCATACGGTCAGCCTGGCTGAGGAGGGCATGTTTCAGCCCTACGACTCCCCCCACGCGGCGGACATCCCCGCCCTCTTCCGGGACCCCGACCACCGCTGGACCGGCTTCGCAGCCCGGGCCCGCTGCCTGATCGTGAACACGGACCTGGTGTCCGAGGCGGACATGCCCTCGAGCATGTGGGACCTGCTCGATCCCAAGTGGAAGGGCAAGTGCGGCATCGCCCGGCCCTTGACCGGCACGACCCTGACCCACGCAACTGCTCTCTACGACATCCTGGGTGAGGCAGAGGCCGAGCGCTTCTGGTCGACGATCGCCGGCGCCCAGTCCGAGGATCCGCCCCAGGTCAACGTGGTCGGAAGCAACGGCCAGCTGATGCGCCTGGTCGCGACCGGTCAGCTCCATTGGGGCTTCACCGACACGGACGACTTCAACGTGGCCCGCGACAAGGAGGATCCGGTCCGCCGCATCCTCCCCGACCAGGACGGGGACGATCCCATGGGTACCCTCCTGATCCCGAACACGGTCGCGATCCTCAAGGACGCGCCTCACCTGTCCGCGGCCAAGAGGTTCGTCGACTGGGCCCTGAGCCGCGAACTCGAGCAGCGCATGGCCGAGTCGCGCTCGGCTCAGATCCCGGTGCGGGACGACGTGCCTCGACCCGCTCACGTGGCGCGGGGTTTCGAGACGATGCAGGTCAGCTACGTCTCGATCGGCAGGCAGATCGAGAAGCGCGCGGAACACCTGCGCGTGCTGTTCCTCGAGTAGGCAAGCCGCTCGGCACGCCATTCGCCCCTCTCCGAACGCATGAGCCGCGTCCTCGTCACCCTCGCAGTCCTGCTACTCATCGTCAGCGGGCTCGCGCCCCTGGCGATCATGGGCCAGCGTCTCGCAGCCCAGCCGGAAGTGATCGGTGAGCTGCTCGACGAGCGCGTGCAGGGTTTGCTCGGACGCACCCTCAAGCTGGGCCTCGCCGCGGCCGGGATAGCCCTGGTACTCGGTGTCCCCTTCGGCTGGTTGACCGCGCGGACGAACGTGCCAGGCGCTGGGGTGTGGCGTCCCCTCGGGCTGGTGACCTTCGTGATCCCGCCGCTCCTGCTTGCGGTGACCTTCACCGACCTGAACGACACCCGCGGCGCGCTCATGACGATGGTGCTCATGGGAGTCGGCACCTTCCCCGTGGTCGCCCTGTTCACGGCCAAGGCCGCCGGCCGAATCGACGCGCGGCGTGAGGAGGCTGCCCTTCTCGCTGGCGGCGTACGCGCGGTCATGCGGATGGAGCTGCCGCTGCTCTTGCCCGCGGCCCTCTGCGGAGCGTGCTTCGCCTTCGTGTTCGCGATCAACGACTTCGCCGTGCCGGACTACGTGTCCTCGGTCGGCCCAAAGTTCAACGTGTATGCGGACGAGGTCTTCGCAACCTGGAACGTCAGCAACCAGGACGCCCGCGCGGTGGCCAGCGCACTGCCCCTGATCGCCCTGACCCTACTGGCGCTCCTGCCCGCCTTGGCGCTGCGCCGCCGCGGCGCCATGGCGACGATCGACTCGGACTTCCGGCGTCCGGCGCCCCTACGCCTGGGCAACTGGCGTTGGCTGGCGGGTCTGTTCTGCGTCGCGGTCGTCACCGTGGGGACGTTGATTCCGATCGCGCGGCTGACGTGGGAGGCCGGCGGCGGGCGCCGCGCCTGGTCGACCGAGAACCTGCGGGCGGCCTTCGCCCAGGCCATCGACCTCTGCCGCGACAACCTGACCGCCAGCGTCCTCTACTCGCTCGCCGCGGCCACGATCGCCGCCCCCGCCGCGCTGATCCTCGGCCACGCGATCGCCCGCGGCCGCTGGGCGCGCCTGCTCGAGCCGCTCGTGATCCTGCCCCTGGCCGTGCCCGCAGTGCTCTACGGCATCGGCAACATCTCCCTCTGGAACCACGACTGGTCCTACAGTTTCTACGCGGGCCCGGGCCTGGTGATCCTGATGATGATCGGCCGCTACCTGGCCTTCCCGACGCTGGTCAGCGCTGGCGCGACCGCGTCGCTCGACCCGCAACTCGAGGAAGCCGGCATGCTCGCCGGTGCGGGCCCCGCCACGCGCCTGGCGCGCATCTGCGGTCCGTCCCTCTTGCCTTCGCTCGTCGGCGGTTGGGTCATGCTGTTCGTGCTCAGCATGCGTGAGCTCGACGCGGCCATCCTCGTGCCGGCCGCCAACCGCACCGTCATGTTCAAGATGTTCAACGCGGTCCACTTCGGCCGCGACGATTTCGTCGCTGCCCTGGCGCTGTTGATCGTGTTCGTCACGCTCGTGCCGGGCATCCTGTGGTCCTACCTGCTCGGACGCCGCCTGGAGATCATGCCGTGAGCGCCCCCGCGATTGCCCTGGACGAGGTCGAAGTCAAGGTCGGCCGCAAGACCCTGCTCGGACCGATCAGCCTGACCGTCAGGGCTGGCGAGCACGTGCTGATCGTCGGACCCTCCGGCTGCGGCAAGACCACCCTGCTGCGCGCCGTGGCGGGGCTGG
>JAQBVH010000466.1 GCA_027623615.1 Planctomycetota bacterium
CCATACTCGCGGCCTCATGGCCAAGCAGCGCGCCCGCCGCAAGAAGCAGACGCCCGCCCGCCGACCCAAGGTCGAGGAGCTGGAGGTCGTCATCGTTCCCGTCCGCAACATGGTCCTGTTCCCAGGGGTCGTGCTGCCCTTGATGATCGGACGGGAGCCGTCGGTGCTGGCCGTGCAGGCTGCCGTCGAGGCCTCCGAGCCCGTGGGCCTGCTCCTGCAACGCGACGAGTCCCTCGACAGCCCGGCCCCGTCGGACCTCTACACGACGGGCACCCTGGCGCAGGTCGTGCGCTACTGGCAGACCCCGGATGGTCAGCACCACGCGATCTGTCAGGGCGAATCGCGCTTCCAGGTGATCAAGTTCGTCTCCACCGAGCCATTCCCGCGGGCGCGGGTGCGGGTCATCCCGCCAGCATCGGAAGCCGGGCGCCGCGTCGGGGCCCAGTTCGTCGCGCTCAAGCAGCGCGCCCAGGAGGTGCTCGAGCTCGCTCCCGGTGCGCCCGAGGAGATGGCGCAGACGGTCCAGGCGATCGAGTCACCGGCGATGCTGGCCGACATGGTCTCGACGTTCGTCGACGTGCCTCCGGCGGACAAGCAGGCACTGCTCGAGACCTTCGACCTGGTGCAGCGGCTCGACCAGTTGAACCACCTGCTAGGTGAATGGTCCGAGGTGTTGCAGCTCTCCCACAAGATCCGCCAGGACACGCGCGGCTCCCTCGACCAGGCCCAACGCGAGTACTTCCTGCGCGAGCAGCTGCGCACGATCCAGCGCGAGCTCGGCGAGCTGGACGACAAGGCCGAGGACACCCAGGAGCTGCGCGCGACGATCGACGCCCTCGACCTCCCCGAGGCGGCGGAGGCGGAGGTGCGCAAGGAGCTGCGACGCCTGGAGCGCACGCCGGAGCAGGCCGCCGAGTACTCGATGCTGCGCACCTGGCTCGAGCTCTTCACGGAGCTGCCCTGGAACGAGGCCAGCGTCGACAACCTGAACCTGGAGCACGCGCGGGCCATCCTCGACGAGGATCACTACGGCCTCGAGATGGTCAAGCGGCGCATCCTCGAGTTCCTGGCCGTGCGCAAGCTGAACCCGAAGGGGCAGGGCCGGGCCCTGTGCCTCGTTGGGCCCCCCGGCGTGGGCAAGACCTCACTCGGCCGGAGCGTGGCGCGGGCCATCGATCGCAAGTTCGTGCGGGTCAGCCTCGGCGGAGTCCACGACGAAGGCGAGGTGCGCGGCCACCGGCGCACCTACATCGGCGCGATGCCGGGGCGCATCCTCGACGGCCTGCGCCGGGGGGGGACCAACAACCCGGTCTTCCTGCTCGACGAGATGGACAAGCTCGGGGCGTCCAGCCTGCACGGGGATCCCTCCTCGGGAATGCTGGAGGTGCTCGACCCGGCCCAGAACCACACCTTCGTGGACAACTACCTGGGGGTGCCGTTCGACCTGTCCCGGGTGCTCTTCATCGCCACGGCCAACGTGCTCGAGTCGATCCCTGGGGCGCTGCGCGACCGGCTCGAGGTCCTGTACCTGCCCGGCTACACCGAAGAGGAGAAGCTCGAGATCGCCAGGCGCTACCTCGTGCGCCGCCAGCTGGAGGCCTGCGGCCTCACCTCCAAGAGGGTCAAGATCCGCGTGCCAGCCCTGCGCGAGTTGATCCGCTACGACACCCGCGAGGCGGGCGTGCGTGGCCTCGAGCGTCAGATCGGCGCCCTCTGCCGCCACGGCGCGACGCTCTTCGCCGGGCGAAGACGCAAGCCGCTCGTGATCGATGTCGCCGTCGTGCGCGAGATCCTCGGCCCGCGGCGCTACGAGCGGGACGTGGCCCTGCGCACCTCCCAGCCCGGAGTCTCCACCGGCTTGGCCTGGACGCCGGTGGGGGGGGAGATCCTGTTCATCGAGGTCACGCGCATGCCCGGCAAGGGCGGCCTGCGGCTGACCGGCCAGCTGGGCGACGTGATGCAGGAGTCCGCCCAGGCGGCCCTGTCGCTCGTGCGCACCCGCGCGGCGCAGTTCGGCGTCGACGAGAAGTTCTTCGCGACCCGCGACCTGCACTTGCACTTGCCGGCCGGCGCCGTCCCCAAGGATGGGCCGTCGGCGGGGGTGGCCATGTTCGTGGCCCTCGTCTCCCTGCTGACCGACCGCTGCGTCAAGCCCACGGTGGCGATGACCGGCGAGATCAGCCTGCGCGGGCTGGTGTTGCCCGTTGGTGGGATCAAGGAGAAGGTGCTTGCGGCCCGCGCGGCAGGGATCAAGACCGTGCTCCTGCCCCGGCGCAACCGTCCCGACTTCCTCGAGATTCCCGAGAGGGCGCGCAAGGGCCTCGATGCGGTGTACCTCGAGACCGTGGACGACGCGCTCGAGGCCGCCCTGTTGCGGACGCGCTGAGCAACGGGCCACCGGGGGCCTGTTCGGAGGCGTGAAGTCCCGCGGCGCCACCTCACGGCGTAGCAGCTAGGCGGCGGCGCCCTCGCCGAAGAGCTCGTCCGCCGAGAAGATCGACTGGGCATACAGGTCGGCGACTCGCACGGGCTCGAGGCCCAGGTCGTCGGCGATCTGCCAGTAGGTCGTCCAGTCGCCGCGCTCACACGCCATGGCGAGGCCGAAGGCCCTCGACAAGGGGGTGTCGTCACCGCGGATCGCGCTGCCGATGTCAGGCTTGAGGCCGATATCCTCCAGAGCGACCTCGAGCGGGCGGTCCATGAGCGCATCGATCGCGGAGAACAATCCTGTCAGGAACAGGTCGAGGGACCCGGCTTCGACCTGCACCTCATCCGCGAGGGTCTCGCAGAAGCGCGCGCGGATGAGGCAGGTGCGGACGAGCTCCACCGGCTTGTCCTCGCCGAGCCCGGCCATGGCCATGAGCGTGCCCCAGCGGCGCAGGGCGCGCTCGCCCAGGTGGATCAGGGCTTGCTTGATCGAGCAGATCTCGTCCTGCAACCCGAACTGCACCGAGTTCAGGTAACGCAGCAGCTTGGCGGAGAGGGAGACGTCCGACTTGATGATCGTCTCGAGGCGCTCGAGCTCCAGCTCCGGTCGATTGACCTCGCGCAGGAAGTCGACGTAGCTCTTCTTGCTGCCCGCGACGTCCTTCCGCGCGGTCGTCTCCGGCTTGCAGAAGAAGTAGCCCTGGAAGAGCTCGAAGCCGACCTCCAAACCCTCGTGGTACTCCTCGTTGGTCTCGACCTTCTCCGCCAGGAAGGTCAAGCCCTCTCGCGAGTAGGTTTCGATCAGGCGCCGACGCTCATCGCTGTCAGCCAACTGGAAGTCGACCTTGATGATGTCGGCCAGCTGGACGAGTCGGTCGTAGCCGGGCTTGTCGACGTAGTCGTCGAGGGCGATCGTGTAGCCGGCAGCGCGCAGGCGCCTCAACGCTGCGATGACCGCCGGTTCGGGAGTCACGGTCTCGAGCACCTCGATCACCACCTGACCGGGCGGCAGGAGCTCGAGGAAGTCCTGCACGAGCAGGTTGCGTGGGACGTTGATGAAGCCCAGGCGACCGTCGGTCAGATCCTGGAAGCGGTTGACGAGCAGGCTGCCGTTGAGCAGCTCGACGGTCGCGCGATCCGGGTCGCGGCCGTCGAAGGCGTCCGTCCAACCAGAGCGGTGGAGGAGCTCGTACCCATAGACCACTCGGTCACGGTCGAAGATCGGTTGTCTCGCGATGAAGGTGTCGAGGCTCACGTGGGGAAGTGGGCGGGGGAGGACCCGCCGCCGAGGGTGCATCGGCTGCCGTGTGCGCCAGGATTGAGGGATTCCCTCCCCTGCGTCCCGCGCTGGGACCCGTAGACTTCCCGCCGCATGCCGATCCGTTGCCGCATCCTCGGGCTACTCCTGCTGGTCATACCGGCCGCGGCCCACGACGACTCGGTCAGTTTTTCCAGGCTGGAGGTGGGGCGGGACTCCCTGGGGGTCACCCTGCGGCTCCAGGCCCTCAGCATCGTCGAGGTGCTGCCCTGGCTGGACGGAGACGGAGACCTTCTGATCGACGCGGCCGAGGCTGCAGACCGGCCCGAGGAGCTGGGCAGGTACGTGCTGGACCACTTCCGGCTCTACGCGGGAGGCGCGCCGC
>JAQBVH010000467.1 GCA_027623615.1 Planctomycetota bacterium
CGAGCGGCTCCTGCGACCTTCGGGGAAGACGGTGGCGGAGGACCCCGACGAGGCGCTCCTGCGCGCCCTCCTCGCCGCCTTCCCCGACCGGCTCTGCCGGCGGCGCGCCGAGGGCGACGAGCGCGGGCTGATGGTCGGTGGTCGCGGCGTCGTGCTCGGCAAGGAGAGCGGCGTGACCGAGGCGCCGTTCTTCCTCGCGGTCGACCTCGACGGCGCGGGCAAGGACGCGCGCGTCCGGCAGGCCTCGACCGTGCAGCGCGCATGGCTGGGGGAGCCCGAGGAGGTCGTGTGCGCCGTCTTCGATCCCGAGCGCGAGCGCGTGGTCGGCCGCAAGGAGCTGCGGCTGCGCGGACTCGTGCTGGAATCCCACGACCAGGCGGAGGTGGACGCTGGCGAGGTCGAGGCGCTGCTGCTCGAGGCCGCCCTCCTCGAGCCCGCGCGTGCCACCGGCTTCGACCGCGAAGAGCTCGCGGACTTCGCGGCGCGCGTGAGCTGGTTGCGGGCAGCGCGGCCGGACCTCGGCCTGCCCGACCCCGCTCCGGCCGCCATCCTCCCGCACCTCGTGCCGGGTTGTCGTTCGTTCGCGGACCTGCGCCGAGCGCCGGTGCTGCACGCGTTGAAGGGCCTGTACGACTACGCCCAGCTCCAGACGATCGACCGCGAGGCGCCGGAGCGCATGGCGGTACCGAGCGGCTCGAACCTGCGCCTCGCCTACGAACCCGGTGCGGCGCCGGTGCTGGCGGTGAAGCTCCAGGAGCTGTTCGGACTGCAGGCGACCCCGACGGTCGCGGGCGGGCGCGTGAAGGTCCTGCTGCACCTGCTCGCGCCCAACGGCCGGCCGCAGCAGGTCACCGACGACCTCGCGAGCTTCTGGGCGAACACCTACGAGCAGGTGCGCAAGGATCTGCGCGGCCGGTATCCCAAGCACCCTTGGCCTGAGGATCCGACGCAGGCTGTGGCGCAGCGCGGGTTGAAGCGACGCAGGTGATGACGCTGCCGGATCGAGGCGAGCAGCGTCCCTCTTGCTGCCGCGCGGGTTGCCCGCGGGTGCGCGCGGTGATACCTCATCTGCATGCTCGTTCGTCTCTGTCTGCTCGCTGGCCTGCTGGCCTGCCCCGGCCTCGCTCAGAAGTCATCGCGCACGCGCTTCCTGAACGCAGTGGGGGAGCCGCTCGCGGGCGTCGAGGTGGTCGCGGAAGGAAGTGCTGTCGTCCTGGGCGCTTCGGGTGGGGACGGTTGGGTCGAGGTCGAGGCGCCGGCCGGAGTCAAGGTGCTGCTCGCACGTCGCGCGGGCTGCGCCACGATCGGATGGCGCCTCGACCGGGTGAAGCGGCCGCGTGATGTCGTCCTGCACCCGCCCGCGACCGTGACCGGGCGGGTGGTCGACGCGCAGGGACGGCCCTGGCAGGGGCCGTGGACGATCGAGCTGCGCATGCGCGGCAGGGATGTGCGCGGCCTCCACCGCAACGCCGACGTCGAGCTGTCCGAGGACGGCGCCTTCCGCCTGGAGGGCGTGCCGGCCGGCGCGATCCAGATCGGGGGCGCGGGTTGGTTCCGCAAGCGGGGGCTCGACCTGGAGCCCGGGACCGTGACCGACGTCGAGCTGATCGGCGGCGGCGCCCTGACCGTCCGGGTCTCCCTGCCCCCCGAGCTGCGCAAGAACGCCAAGCAGGCCACCGTGCTCCTCTTCGATGGCAACGACGAGGTCGATCGCGAAACGGTCGAGCTCGGACCGCTGCCTCAAGCCTACTTCTTCCAGCTGCACCAGGGTCCCTATCGCGTCGTCGCCGAGGTCGCGGGGCTCCACCCCATGACGGTGGTGGACGTTCACCCCGGGCGCGACGGAGAGGTGATCTGCCGGCCGGCGGGCCAGGGTCGCGTGCGCTTGATCGCGCGCGGCCAGGCGACCGAGCTCCTCGAAGGCGCGACCTACATCGACGCCGTCCCGGGCAACTGGCGCAGGTCGGGGACGCGGCCTCTGCCCGACGATCATGTCCTCGTGACCCTGACCGGCCAGATCGAGCTGACGATCAACCTCAGGGACGGGTCCACCCTGTCCATCGACCTCGACGTGCGGGAGGGGACGCCCCTGGACCTCGCGATCGACCTCGAGCAGATGAGCCCGCGCACCATCCGCTGCGTCGACCCGGAGGGCAGGCCGCTCGCCGGCGTGAGGGCGTCGTTCTCCGCGGTGCCGGTGACCCTCGGAGGGCGCTTGGCCAGCCTGCGGCCGAGGGCGGCGGTTACAGGTGACGACGGCGTCGCGACGACGGTGTTGATCCCGGACGGGTTCGCCCTCGACGGCGAGGTCGACTGGGGGCAGGGACTGCGCACCGCGCTCGAGGGCAAGACTGAGCTGCACACGGAGGTGGTCAAGCCGGGCACCGGGTCGGTCCTCGTGCGCTGGTCCGCGTCCTTCGCGGGCACGGACGTGCACGGGACCCCCGCCCGGCGCCGCCAGCTCGCCGCTCGGTTGTCGCTGCGCGGCGCAGTGGCCGGGGAGTCGCTCATCCGGAACGTGGACGCGCTCGCGCTCCCTCAGCGCGTCCCGTTCCCCGCCGGGCGGGTCGAGCTGATCGACGCCTGGTCGTGGCAGGGCGAGGGCCACCCTCGTTCGGCCCGGCGGACCCTCGCCACCCGCGAGGTGCTTCCCGGCGAGGAGGTGACCTTCGACGTCGATCCGGAGCGTCTCTTCGCCGGCCATTGCGTGGTCGAGGTCCGCGTGGACGGCGAGAACCTTCGTGGCGATGACCTGCGCCTCACCACCCCGGACGTCGCGTGGCCCTTGTCACTGGACTTCCGGGCCGGCCTGGAACACAGGGGCATCTTCGTCCCGCCCCGACCGACGCGGGTGGTGATCGTGGGGGCCGACGGAACCTGGGTGGAGGCGATCGAGGTCGACGTGCCCCTCGAGCGGGCCGTGAGCCGACGCATCGACGTCGAGCGAGTCGAGCGCACGGCGCGCTTTCTCGAGGAGGACGGGGCGCCCCTCGCCGGCAAGCGCATCAAGCTCGAGCGCAGGTTGCACGGCGTCGACCTGCGCGGCGAGTGCCACACGGATCAGGACGGCCAGGCCGTGCTGCGCATGGGCGCGGGCGAGGTGACGTTCGAGCGCCTGGGGCTGGGAGCGGTGACGGCGGAGTGGGCGCAGGGGATGGAACCCCTCGAGGTGCGGTTCGGCGAGGGCAGGTAGGGCCGCGCTCCGGAGGCGCCGGAGACGGCGCCCAGGTGTCTTGGGACACCTCGAATTCCTTTCCGGTTCCGGCCACCGCAACCCGGAACTCAGCCCGCCCCGTTCCGTTCAAGCATGGCCCCGATGCAGGCGATACTCTCCCCGTCGGTCCCTCCCCATGTGCGGTATTGCAGGCATCTTCGATCTGGACGGTGAGTCCCCCCTCGACCGGGGCCTCGTCCAGCGCATGAACGACACCCTGGTCCACCGCGGGCCGGATGGTGACGGGATCTTCCTCGACCCTGGCGTCGCGCTGGCGCACCGGCGGCTGGCGATCATCGATCCGGAGGGCGGGGTCCAGCCCTTCGCGAGCGACGACGGCAACATCCAGCTCACCTTCAACGGCGAGATCTACAACTTCGCCGAGCTGCGCGAGGAGCTCGAACAGGCCGGGCACACCTTCCACACGCACTCGGACACCGAGGTCATCGTCCACGCCTGGATGGAGTGGGACGCCGCCTGCGTCGAGCGCTTCAACGGGATGTTCGCCCTCGGCATCTGGGACCGGAACCAGAAGGTGCTGTTCCTCGCCCGCGATCGCCTCGGCATCAAGCCGCTGCACTACGCGATCACGCGCGACCGCAAGCTGGTCTTCGGCTCGGAGCTGAAGGCCCTGCTCGCGCACCCCGGCGTCGACCGGGAGCTCGACCAGCGCTCGATCCGCGACTTCTTCTCCCTCGGCTACGTCCCCGACCCGCGCTCGATCTTCGCCAAGGTGCACAAGCTGTCGCCGGGTCACCTGCTGCGCATCAAGCGCGGCGGCGACCTCACGCCGCGCAAGTACTGGGACGTCGAGCCGACCGAGGGCCTGCACGGCCTCTCCGACG
>JAQBVH010000468.1 GCA_027623615.1 Planctomycetota bacterium
GACGGTGTGACGACCGGAGCTTGCACCTGTGGCGCGAGCTCCTGGGAGCGTGCGCCTGGAAACCCCGCACGCGAGGGGTGCTAGTATCGGCCCGTGCGCTTGCTCCTGCTGCTCCTCCTGACACCGACCCTCCTCGCCGGCGACTACGCGGAGGAGCTCGGGCGCTTCTTCCGCCCCACCAGGCAGACGGTGGCGTCGAACAAGTTCCGGGCGCGGTGTCTGAAGTCCGTGCCGGAGACGCTCGACGGGAGGGATGTGGAGGCCCTCTGCGCCGCCTACCTGCAGCTCGAGAAGGAGATGGCGCCCTTCGAGGACAAGCACCGCTCGTTCATCCTGCGCGGCCTGCGGGACAAGTCGCGTGAGCCGCGGCCGGAGCTCGACGGGCTGCGCGAGCTGCAGGCGACGCTGCGCTCGATCCTCGAGCAGCACGCGCCCCTGCACGCCCGGGCGATGGTCGAGACTGCGTTCGATGGCAAGCGCTACCCGCTGCGCCTGCGCCTTGGCCTCGCGGAGGCGGGGCGCTACCTGGTCGGCTCCGATGAACTGGCGCAGCTCGTCAAGAGCGCGGCACGCGCCCGCGACGATGAGGACGTGCTCGTCGCGCTCACCTTCGGTCGGTCGGTTGGCGTTTCGGCCGCGCCGATGACGGAGTTGGCCGTCGAGACCCTGGCCCACGAGAACCCCATCCTGCGTGGAGCCGCGATCGGCGCGCTGGAGACGATCGCCGACCCGGCCTCCCTTCTGCCGCTCGTGGCCCACATCGACCTCGAGGTGGGCGACCTGCGCAAGCGAGTGGTGGCTGCGCTGCAGGTGCTGACCGGCCAGACGTTCCACGGCTCGAGCAGGGCGTGGCAGATCTGGCTGGCCGAGGAAGGCGCGCCCTTCCTGAGCGGCGACCGAACCCTCGGTTTCGGCGAACCGTCCCAGGCCGAGCAACCCGCTGGAGCGACCTACTACGGCCTGCCCATGGACGGCAACCGGCTGCTGTTCGTGCTCGACGTCTCGCAGTCGATGAGCAAACCGCTCGTCGAGCCGAAGCAGGGCGAGGAGGTCGAACCCGGCGCTGAGACACGCATGGACCGGGCCCGCGCGGAGCTGGTCCGCGCGCTCAGCAGGCTTGCGCCGCACCAGCACTTCGACATCGTCGCCTTCGGTGGGGACCTCGACCGCTTCGCGGAGAAGCTCGTACCTGCCTCGGCCAAGAACGTGGCAGCGGCCCAGGCTTGGGTAAGCGAGCACGAGCTCAGTCTCGGTACGCGCCTGCACGATGCGATCGAGCTGGCCTTCGACCAGGCCGGCCGATCGACCGGGGACGGGCTCTACCTCCCGGACGTCGACACGTTGTACGTGCTCACCGACGGGCAGCCGATCGTGAACGGCAAGAGCGACGACCAGAAGGCGATCGAGGAGTCCACCGCGCGCCTCAACCTGACCGACCAGGTCGTGATCCACACGATCGGTATGGGGAGCGAGATCCCCGCGGGGTTCCTCAAGCGGCTGGCCTCGGGGAACCGCGGCCAGTTCGTGCACGCCAGGAGGTAGGCGCGGATGTCGCTGGCGGCTGGACGAGGTATCCTCCGCGCCCACCCCCCCGAGGAGCCATGTCCGAGCCTGAAGCACCCGAGCGTCTGAACTTCGTCGAGAAGATCGTCACCGAAGACCTGTCCTCCGGCCGGACGCAGCAGGTGCACACGCGGTTCCCTCCGGAACCGAACGGCTACCTGCACATCGGCCACGCCAAGGCGATCTGCATCAACTTCGGGCTGGCCACGAAGTTCGGCGGCGTCTGCAACCTGCGCTTCGACGACACGAACCCCGCCAAGGAGGACGTGGAGTACGTGGAAGCGATCCAGGCGGACATTCGCTGGCTGGGCTTCGACTGGGGCGAGCGGCTGTACTTCGCCTCCGGCTGGTTCGAGGAGCTGTACCAGTTCGCCGAGCACCTCGTGCAGACGGGGCACGCATACGTCTGCGACCTGAGCGCCGAGGAGGTCCGCGAGTACCGCGCCTTCCCCGAGCCGGGCAGGAACAGCCCGGGTCGCGAGCGGACGCCCGAGGAGAGCCTCGACCTCTTGCGGCGCATGAAGGCCGGCGAATTCCCCGACGGGTCACGCACCCTGCGGGCGAAGATCGACATGGCCTCGCCCAACATCAACCTGCGTGACCCGGTCCTGTACCGCATCGCCAGGGCGACTCACCACCGAACGGGCGATGACTGGTGCATCTACCCGATGTACGACTTCGCCCACGGGCAGTCGGACGCGCTGGAGGGCATCACGCACTCGCTGTGCTCGCTCGAGTTCGAGAACCACCGGCCACTCTACAACTGGTTCCTCGATCACCTGCCGATCGAGAAGCGACCGCAGCAGACCGAGTTCGCGCGCCTGGCCCTGACCTACACCATGGTCTCCAAGCGCAAGCTCCTGCAGCTGATCGAGGAGAAGGTCGTCGAGGGTTGGAGCGACCCGCGCATGCCTACCCTGAGGGCCCTGCGACGCCGCGGGTACACGCCCGAGGCGATCCGCAGCTTCATCGATACAATCGGCGTGGCCAAGTTCAACAGCACCGTCGACCTGGTCGTCCTCGAGAACGCGCTGCGCGGGGACCTCAACCGGTCGGCCCAGCGCCGCATGGGCGTCCTGCGCCCGCTCAAGGTGACGATCACGAACTGGCCCGAGGGTCAGACCGAGCAGCTCGAGGCGGTCAACAACCCCGAGGACGAGTCAGCCGGATCACGCACGATGCCCTTCGGCAGCGAGCTCTGGATCGAACAGGACGACTTCCGCGAGGAGCCCCCGCCGAAGTTCTTCCGCCTCAAGCCCGGCGGCAAGGTGCGCCTGCGCTACGCCTACGTGATCACCTGTGACGAGGTCGTCAAGGACGACGCGGGCAACGTGACCGAGCTGCGCTGCACGTATCACCCGGAGACCAGGGGCGGCCAGAAGCCGGCTGAAGGCGGCAAGGTCAAGGGCATCGTGCACTGGGTCAACGCCCAGCACTGCGTCGATGCCGAGGTGCGCCTCTACGATCACCTCTTCTCCAAGGAGAACCCCGAGGATGTGGAAGAGGGTGGCCACTGGCGCGACAACCTGAACCCGGACTCCCTCGAGGTCCTCGGCGGCGCCAAGCTCGAACTGGCTCTCGCCGACGCCGCACCCGGCGAGAAGTTCCAGTTCGAACGCCTTGGCTACTTCTGCCGCGACACCGAGTCCGCCGGTCTGGTCTTCAACCGCACGGTGACCCTGCGGGACTCCTGGGCGAAGATCGAGCAGCAGGGCTGAGTCGACGGGCACGGGGCCTCTCGTCAAACTCGCAAGGCGACAAGTGGCACGGCCAGTTCGCAGCGTAGGAGACGCGCGCCTGCACCGGGACGCCTCGTCGTCGGTGCCAGCGAGGACGAAGCACACCTGGCGAGTCGGCGCTGCCATCAATCGTCGGCCGCCTTGCGTCTTGGTGAGGGCACCTGGCCTACCTGGATCCCGTGGATCACCCAGTGCCGCCCCGCCCCCTGGGCACCGAGCTGCGCCACCGTCTCGCGCTGCAGTCGTTCTCCCTGGACCTCCAGGTAGATCACCTGGCGTCCGGGCTCGACCAGGACCCGCTCGGCGTGCGCCCGGTCGAAGTCCGCCCCGGACGGGTAGACCAGCTCGAGCATCGTCGCCCTGGGCGCCGTGAGCTCGATCGCAAGTACGAGGCTAACCTCCTGGGACACGGGCCCGAAATCGAGTTCGGCCAAGACGAACTGCTGCTGCCGATCGATGCTGAACCCCTGCTTCGACTCCACGCCCGTGTTCGGCGCCGAGACACGAACTTCGGGCGCCGAGCGGCTTCGGGAGGACTTGTCGAAGCGCAACTTCAAGCGCTCCTGGTCGTCAGGCCACAGGTCCCGCGGGTCGAGCTGGTGCAACATGCGCTCCACCAGGAAGTCGACCACGACGGTCGCGCCGCTGGCCTCGATGCGGGCCGTCTCCCAATGGTGTGACCAGTACCCGTCGACTCGACCGAAGTGCCACGCCAACCAGGGTCGCAGGGGTGAGCCAAAGGAGTCGTGA
>JAQBVH010000469.1 GCA_027623615.1 Planctomycetota bacterium
GAGGTGCGCCCCGCCTCCGGCAGGTTGTAGACCTTGAGCCAGAACACCTGGCCGTAGTTGGAGAAGCACAGGATCGTGTCGTGGGTCGAGGCCACGAACATCGTCTCGAGCACGTCCCCTTCCTTGGCGTCCGACCCGCGGATGCCGCGGCCTCCCCGGGCCTGAGCCCGGTAGGTGTCGGCCGGGAGGCGCTTGATGTAGCCGTCGCGCGAGAAGGTGACCACCATCAGGTCCTCGGTGATCAGGTCGCCGATGTCGAAGTTGGTGTCGACCTCCTCGGACGAGATCTCGGTGCGGCGCTCGTCGCCGTAGCGCCGCTCCATCTCCTCCAGGTCCTCGCGGATGATCGCGACGACGCGCTCTTCGCGGGCGAGGATGTCCTCGAGGTCCGCGATCGTGGCGAGCAGGCCCTCGTACTCGGCGACGAGCTTGCCGCGCTCGAGGCCGGTCAGGCTGCCGAGGCGCATGTCGACGATCGCCTGGGCCTGGCGCTCGGACAGCGCGAACTCCGCCTGCAGGAGCTTCTTGGCCTCGTCGCGATCCGCGCTCCCGCGGATCAGCTGGATGACCCGGTCGATGTTGTCGACCGCGATCAGCAGGCCATCGACGATGTGTCGGCGCTCTTCGGCCTTGCGCAGCAGGTACTCGGTGCGCCGGCGGATGACGTCTCGGCGGTGACTGAGGTAGGCATCGAGCAGCTCTCGCAGCTTCAACGTGCGCGGTTGGCGCGTGTGAATCGAGAGGTTGATGATGCTGTAGGTCGTCTGCAGCGGCGTGTACTTGAAGAGCTGGTTGGCGACGACGATCGGGTCCTCGCCCTTCTTCAGCTCGACGACCAGGCGCATACCCTTCTTGTTGGACTCGTCCTGGACGTTGTAGATGCCCTCGATGCGGCCATCCTTCACCACGTCGACCATCTTCGCGATGATCCCCGTCTTGTCCGCGGCCTTGCGGGTCTGGTACGGGATCTCGGTGAAGACGATCAGCTCGCGCTTGCCCTTCGTCTCGACGTGGTGCTTGGCGCGCACCCGGATCAGCCCGCGGCCCGTGGTGTAGGCCTGCACGATCCCGCGCCGGCCCATGATGATGCCGCCTGTCGGGAAGTCGGGGCCAGGCACCAGCTCGAGCAGGCGCGCGGTGGACACGGCGGGGTCGTCGAGGATCGCGTGCAACGCCGCGCAGATCTCGCGCAGGTTGTGGGGCGGCATCGACGTCGCCATGCCGACCGCGATCCCGTCCGCGCCGTTGCAGAGCAGGTTCGGGAAGCGGCTGGGCAGCACGGTCGGCTGCGTGCGCGTGTCGTCGTAGTTCGCCTCGAAGTCGACCGTGTCCTTCTCGAGGTCGGACATCAGCTCGGTCGCCACGCCGGTCATGCGCGCTTCCGTGTAGCGCATGGCCGCGGGCGGGTCCGCGTCGATCGAGCCGAAGTTGCCCTGGCCGTCGACCAGGGGATAGCGCAGGGAGAACTCCTGGGCCATGCGCACGAGCGTCGGATAGATGACCGACTCACCGTGCGGGTGGTAGTTGCCCGAGGTGTCGCCCGCGATCTTCGCGCACTTGCGGTACTTGGCCCGCGGCCCGAGGTTCAGGTCGTTCATCGCGACCAGAATCCGGCGCTGCGAGGGCTTCAGCCCGTCGCGCACGTCTGGCAGGGCGCGCGAGTGGATGACCGACAGCGCGTAGGTCAGGTACGACTCGTGCATCTCCCGCGTGATGGAGCGGGGAGTGGGCGGGTTGACCGGCGGCGGCGCCTGGGGGGTGTCCGTATCCGTCATTCGATCTCTATCTCGATCCGCGTGCGGGCCGGCCCTCAGCGCGACAACGCGCCAAGGCGAAGAGCCCGGACGGCCAGCTCGGCGGCGCCGAGGGGGCCATGTTCAGTCGTCAGTCGGTCCGTGAACTCGAAGGGCACGGACTCGTAGGCTTGGCTCGCGACCTCCACGCCCTCGGGCGCGTGCTCCCACAGGAGCCATCCGGCCGTCTCGCACCAGGTGGGCAGCTCGAGCAGCCCATCGGGCATCAGCTTGTCGCTGGTGGTCAGCACGGTCGTGGGCACCTCGCGCCGCTGCGCTTCGGCGAACAGGGCCGTGGTCCCGACCCGGCCGAGAAACGCCCGCGCGCCGATCGCCTCGGTGCCGATCACGATCCGATCCGCCGCCAGCACCGGCGCGAGGAGCGCCGCGTCGTAGACCATGCGCACGCGCGCGCCGGCGGCGACGAGGCGCCGCGCGAGGCGACGTCCACCCAGGTCCGGTCCACCCTCCGTGACCACGATCGTCGGCGCGAGGCCGCGGCCCTGGGCCTCCTCGAGGGCGAGCGCGACCGTCTCGCTGAAGCCGTGCACGAGCACGGTCTCGCCATGCTCGAGCTCGCCCGCGAAGTGGGCGCCCGCTTGCTCGCGCAATGGCAGGCGCCGACCGTCGGTGAGCGGCTCGCCGTCCCAGTCCCCCTCCGTCGCGCCCTCGCCGCCGAGCCACAGCCCGAGCTCCTCGAGCACGAGCTCGCGCGGCGGCGCGGTGTAGCGGCCCTCAGCGCCCCTGCCGACCAGTTCGTCGAGGGAGAGCAGCCAGTTCGCGACGGTGCCGCGCCAGCCGTGGGCCGCGCGCAGGGCTGCGAGTTCACCCGTGACCAGCGCTCGCGCCGCGGCCCAGCTCCAGGGCTCGGCGGTCGCGAACAGCTCGCCCTGGATCAGGGTCGAGGCCTCGCGCACCAGCATCTCGCCGCTCGACGCGCGGTCCTCCTCCAAGGCCATCAGGCGTTCGGCCAGGGGCTTGCTGGAGGCGCTGGAACCCTGGGCGGCCGGGTTCCAGACGATGCGGTGGCGGGGGGTACTCATCCTCGAACGGACGTCGGGAGAAGACGGGAATCGGGGCGCCGCGTCACGAGGGAGGACGCGTGCCCCGAGTGGGCATTATCCGGCCAAGAGGGCCGATGATCCACGGGGTATGCCCCTATTAAAACGTGCGCCCCAGCGGGTAGGATCCCCGCCCCATGTCCGACGCCGAACCCACCCCCCTCGCCCGCGCCCTGGGGCGCATGCCCAGCGGCCTCTATGTGGTCACCACCGGGGCCTCAGACGCCCCCCTGGGCTTCGTCGCTTCCCTGGTCCAGCAGATGGGCTTCGACCCGCCCACCGTCTGCGTCGCGATCGCCAAGGGCCGCGATCATCTGGAGGCCATGCGCGCCGCCGGCGGCTTCACGGTTTCGGTCCTCGACGGGGAGAGCGCTGGCCTGATGGGAGCCTTCTTCAAGAAGTACGAGGACGGCGCCAGTCCCTACGACGGCCTCGCGACCAGCGCGGCGCCCAGCGGGCTCCCGTACCTGTCGGGGGCTCTGGCCTGGGTCGACTGCAAGCTGGCCGGCGAGCACGCGACGGGGGACCACATCGTGGTCTTCGGGACCGTCTCCGACGGCGGGCTGCAGCGCGAGGGCGACCCCTCGGTGCACCTGCGCAAGAACGGTCTGAGCTACTGAGCGAGGGCGGGCTCGAGCAGCGCTCGCCAGCGCTCGGGGCAGCCCTCGAGCAGCTGGCGTGCGACCTCGGCGTCGCCGCTCTGCAGGGCTTCGCAGACCTCGACGACGGGCGCCATGCTCCCGCGGCCGGTCAGCACGAGCAGGCCCGCGTACTCCGCGGCCCGCTGCCAGGCGTCGCCGAGCTTGAAGATGGCCTCGAGGCCGCCCTCGAGCTCCTCGGCCGTGATGCGTGCGCGGTCGCCCTGGAGCTGCGCGCCGAGCTCGAGCAGGGCGAGGTCCTCGTCCTCGAGGTCGGGCAGGTCGCGGCCGCGATCCAGGGCCTCGTTCCAGTCACCGAACGCCAGCTGGGCGCGCACCTGGTCGCCGGGGTAGGCCTCGATCAATCCGTAGAGCTGCGCACCGGCCGCGAGCACGAACACGACCACACCGACCCGCGCGATGCGCTTCAGCCTCGCTCGGAAGCGGCTGCGCAGGTCGGGCTCGGTCCAGGCTCGCCAGAGGAAGGCGATGCGGTCCTGGGTGGAGAAGTGGCGCCAGCCCGCCGCGTCGGGACCGCGGCCCGAGACCCGCTC
>JAQBVH010000470.1 GCA_027623615.1 Planctomycetota bacterium
GGGTCTCCCTCGCGGCGCGGAGCGACCTCGGCCGGAATCGGGTGGCCGGTGACCTCGCGCGCGACCTCGACGATCTCCTTCACGCTGAAGCCGGTGCCCGTTCCCAGATTGAGCGCGAAGCTGTCGCCGCCCGCCTGCAGGTGGGCCAGCCCGCGCAGGTGCGCGTCGGCCAGGTCGAGCACGTGGATGTAGTCGCGCACGCAGGTGCCGTCCGGCGTGTCGTAGTCGTCGCCGAACATGAGGATCTTCTCGCGCTTGCCCTGGGCGACCTGGAGCACGAGCGGGATCAAGTGCGTCTCCGGATCATGCGCCTCGCCGAGGCTCCCGTCGGGCATCGCGCCCGCCGCGTTGAAGTAGCGCAGCGCGCCGAAGCGCAGGCCGTAGGCGCGGTCGTAGTCCTGCAGCATGTGCTCGATGTGCAGCTTGGTGCGGCCGTACGGATTGATCGGATGCTGGCCGTGGTCGTCGGGGATCGGCACCTGAGTTGGCTCCCCGTAGGTCGCGCAGGTCGACGAGAACACGATGTCGCGGATCTCGGCCGCGCGCATCTCCTCGAGCAGGCACCAGGTCTTGTGCACGTTCTCGTGGTAGTAGCGCGCCGGATCGGTGACCGACTCCCCCACGTAGCACTTGGCGGCGAAGTGGATCACCGCGACCGGCCGATGCTCCTCGAGGACCCGCCGCACGGCGGGGCGATCGCCCAGATCGACCCGACAGAGGGGCACGCTCACCGCCGCGGCGTGTCCGGTCGAGAGGTCATCGAGCACGACGACCTCGACGCCGCGCTGCTCGAGGGTGCGAACGGTGTGGCTGCCGATGTAGCCGGCGCCGCCGGCGACGACAACCGGCCCGGTGGGGGTGTCGGGGAGAGTCATGGATGACGAGTCTAGCCCGCATCTCTCAGTGGATTCAGCGCGGCCAGGAACGATCGGGAAGGAAGTGGGTGTCAGCAATCACGATGCGCTCGAGCTCGAACCCATCCTTGCCCGAGACGATCACGACCCCTTGCCCGGCGACCCCGTGGCAGCCGCTGTCGTAGGCGGTCGTGAAAACCGGGGTAGGGTTCCTGCACGCTGATCGCGGCGAGGGCCAGGAGCAACACACTCATGCTCACTTCAACAGATTCGCGCCGGCGCGTTCCGCGTCCTCCCAGAAGCTCGGCCAGGACTTGGCGACGTGCTGCGCGCCGCTGACCCGCACCTCGCGGCCGAGCAGGCCCAGCAGCGCGAAGGCGAAGGCCATGCGATGGTCCCCCGCCGCGTCGAGGGTGAGCGGCCCTTCGCCGAGGCGGCCAGGTGCGACGACAAGGGAATCGGCGTCGGACTCGCTGCGCAGGCCGATCGCGTCCAGGCCACGGGCCAGCACCTCGATGCGCGAGCTCTCCTTACCGGGCAGGGTGCCGAGTCCGCCGAGGAACGAGCGGTGACCTGCGAGCGCCGCGGCGCCGGCCATGGCGGCCAGGGGCGGCGCGAGGTCCGGCTCGCCCGAGAGATCGAGGTGAGCGCCCCGGGTCGGGGTCCCTGTCGCGAAGAGCGCGCCGCGGTCCTCGCCCGCTTCGACTCCGAAGGCGCGCAGATGCTCGACGATGCGGACGTCGCCTTGCGGGGAGGCCAGGGTCAGCCCCTTCACCTGGACGCCGCCACCGGAGAGGCAGCCGGCCACGAGCGCGACCCCCGCCGCGGAGGCGTCCGGCTCGATCCGGAGAGGGTCCAGGGGCGGCTCGAGGGGCCCTGGGATGTGATACGTGGTCCTGCTCGGGCGGACATCTACCCCCACCTCGACCCCGAACTGCCGCAGCACGTACGAGGTCAGAGCGACGTAGGGCCGGCTCGGGATCTCGCCCTCGACGACGAGCCGGATCTCGTCCGGCCAGGCAGCGGCGGCGATCATGAGGCCGCTGACCTCCTGACTCGAGGCCGGGTTGCGCAGGACCAGGTCCGAGGGCGGCCCGACCGGCCCGAGGCGCACCGGCCAGCCGTCCTCGTGCTGACCCAGCGGGTGCACGTCGGCTCCTGACTCGCGCAGGGCAGCGAACAGGGCCGTGCTGCGCCGGGTCAGAAGGCTGCCCCGCCCGTCCACCCGGATCGAGCTGCCGGCGTGCCCGCAGAGCGCGCAGGCCGCGGTGATCAGGCGGGCCGCGGTGCCCGACTCACCAACGTCTGGCGCGCTCTCCACGTCGGCCCTCCCCCAGCCGCCACCTGGACCGGGCGGCCGCCCATCGACGGTCACCGACCCGGGGCCCGCGGCAAGCACGCCCACCCCGAGGGCTGCCAAGGACGCCTGCGCGGCTCGCACGTCCGCCGAGGTGGGAACGCCCCCGATGCGCGTGGGTCCGTCGGCGAGCCCGGCGATCACCAAGGCCCGCTGGGCCAAGGACTTGGAGCCGGGGACGGTCATCGGACCGACCAATCTGCTCCCGGGGGCGAATCCACGGATCGATTCGGTCATCGTGGGGCGGATTGTAGAGGCCAGACAGGATCGTCATACTCCCGGCTTCCCCCCCGCCCTCGAAACACCACCGAACCGGCCCCCGGTCGGTCCCGCGATGAATCAGGACAGCGTCTATCTCGGCAAGGACGACCGGCCCCCCGGACTCGACCAGGTCGCCAGCGGCAAGGTGCGCGACATCTATGCCGTCGACGACGAGCACCTCCTCTTCGTGACCACGGACCGCGTGTCCGCCTTCGACGTGGTCATGAACGCGGGGATCCCCCACAAGGGTGCCGTCCTCACCGCGATCGCGGCCTACTGGTTCGAGCGCACCAAGAGCCTGATCCCGAACCACCTCGTCTCGACCACGATCGACGAGGTGGAGGGCCTGGACGGTGAGTGGCGCGAGAAGCTGCGTGGCCGCTCTATGCTGGTCAAGAAGGCCGAGCCCTGCTCGATCGAGTGGGTCGTGCGCGGCTACATCGCGGGCTCGGGTTGGAAGGAGTACCAGAAGCAGGGCACCGTCTGCGGCATCCCGCTGCCCGAGGGCCTCCAGCTGGCCCAGCGCCTGGACGAACCGATCCTGACCCCGACCACCAAGTTCGAGGCCCACGATCGTCCGCTGACCCCGGACGAGGCCCGCGAGCTCGTCGGGGCCGACATTTACGACAAGGGCGAGGCGGTCTGAATGGAGCTGTTCCAGCAGGGCACCGACGAGCTGGCACGCATCGGCATCCGCCTGGCGGACACCAAGTTCGAGCTGGGCACGATCAACGGCGAGCTGATCCTGATCGACGAGGCCCTGACCCCGGACTCCTCGCGCTTCTGGGACAACGACGAGTACGAGCTCGGCGTCTCGCCGCCCAGCTACGACAAGCAGATCCTGCGTGACTACCTCGAGACGCTGGACTGGAACAAGGAATACCCCGCGCCCGAGATCGACCCGGCCATCCTCGCCACGGTGACCGAACGCTACCTCGACATCTGCAAGAAGATCACCGGTTCGACCCCCCTGGAGACCGCCTCTTGAAAGTTGCCCTGCTGATGGGTTCGGACTCCGACCTCGGACGTCTGGAGCCATGCCTCAAGACCCTGAAGAGCCTCGAGATCGACTGCGTCGCGCGCGTCCTCTCGGCCCACCGCACCCCCGCTGCCCTGGTGAAGTTCGTCGAGGAGGAGGCGCCTGCGGAGGACGTACGCGTCTTCATCTGCGCCGCCGGCGGCGCCGCCCACCTGGCGGGCGTCGTTGCGGCACACACGGACCTGCCGGTGCTCGGCATCCCGATGGACAACCCGCCCCTGGGTGGCCTCGACGCCCTGCTCTCCACCGTGCAGATGCCCGGCGGCGTGCCCGTCGCCACCTTTGCAGCGGGCAGCGGCGGCCCCGTCAACGCGGCCCTGTTCGCCGCCAAGATCCTGGCCATGGCCGACGAGGGCATCGCGGGCCGCGTCGCCGCCTTCCGCAAGTCCCAGGCGGGCTTGGTCGGCGAGAAGAACGCGCGCCTGCAGGACAAGCTGGCCGCGCTCTAGCCGTCGGTGGTGAGGCTGCTTGCGCCGCTCCGCGCGGAATGAGCTTCACTGCGGGCCGCCAGCGTTCGTCATCCATGGACAGGCG
>JAQBVH010000471.1 GCA_027623615.1 Planctomycetota bacterium
CCCCCGACGCAGGCGCCTACCGACCAGGACACGGGAGGCCCCCAGGACTCCCAGCCAGACCCGCGCATCGCGCAGGTCTACAACTTCAAGATCGTCGGGACCTTCCCCCACGACCCGACCGCCTACACCCAGGGGCTGCTCTGGGACGAGGGGCACCTGATCGAGGGCACGGGCCGCGCGAAGGAGTCCTACCTGCGCAAGGTCAAGCACGACACCGGCCGCGTCATGCGTCAGGCGACCCTGCGCCCGACCGAGTTCGGTGAAGGGGTCTGCCGCTGGAAGGACACGTACATCCAGCTCACCTGGAAGGCCGGCGACGCGATCGTCTGGGACGCCAAGGGCTGGTACGAGATCAAGCGCCACAACTACAAGGGTGAAGGCTGGGGTCTGACCGTGTTGAACGATCAGCTCGTGATGAGCAACGGCACCAGCGACCTGACCTTCCGCGACCCGGAGACCTTCGAGGTGCTGCGCACCCTCCCGGTGCGCATCTTCAACCCCAACTCCAAGGAGTACGTACCGATCGGCAAGCTCAACGAGCTCGAGGCGATCGACGGGGAGATCTGGGCCAACGTCTACCAGGACGAGTCGATCGTGCGCATCGATCCGGAGACGGGCTACATCAGCTCCTGGATCGACTTCCGCGGCCTGCAAGCCCAGCAGGACGTCGAGGACGAGAACCAGGAGGTCCAGAACGGCATCGCCCACGACCCAGCGACCGGGCGCCTGTTCATCACCGGCAAGTACTGGCCCAATCTCTACCAGATCGAGCTGGTCGAGAAGCCCTAGGCCCCACCAGGGGCCTAAGCCTTCTCCGACTGGGGGTACTGGGTGTACGGTACCCCCAGTCCGACTCTCCGGCTCGGCCCCCGCGCGGTGCAGGAGCGTGACGCGTTGGTCGAGCGCGCGCGGGAGCGTCCTGGTCGAGGTAGAGGTAAGCCGTCATCGCAGGCGCTCGGCCTGGTCCTCGTCGAGGTCGCCGATCAACAGGCCCACGCCGCGCAGGCGCTCGTCAGCCTGCTCCCAGGCATCGATCAGCGCGTCCCGCTGAGAGCGGTCGAGACCGGGCGCGAGGAAGAAGGCCGGCTTGCCATGGGAGGTAGCGAACTCCGCTCCCCAGGTGAGGTTGCCGGTGAAGAGGTTGCGCGTGCTCTTGCGGTTCGCGAGCGGCGGTGACTGGATCCGGAGCCCGACTAGATCGAGTTGGCCCCAAAAGCCGATCTGCGCCGCGCTCGGGCTGAGGTTCGCGACGTGGCCGACCCGGCCGCCGTAGACCTCGCGGACCGAGGCAATCAGGTGGGTCCAGCCGTCGAGGCGCGCCTCGCGTGCCTCCTGGAGCCCCGCGGGCTCCTCCCCATCACCGGTCCAGACGGTACGCGCCGAACGCATCGGGCCGGCGCCGACGAGCAAGACGTCCACACCGGCCATCTGGGCCAGGAACGCCACGTGGCGCGTGGCGCGCTCGCGGGCCTCGAAGTGCGCGCGCCATTGTTCGGCGGTCGTCAGGACGCGATCGCCGTCGAAGGAGGTGCTGGCCGAGCTGGCGAAGACGACCTCGACGCCGACCTCCCCCGCCCCCGCTCCAGCACGGCACAACTGAGCTAGGACTCGTTCGTCGCCGTCCAGCGTGAAGCCCTCGCGCCGCCAGGGTCGGCCGTCCTGCGGGGCTCGATCGAGCGAGACGAGCACGCGGATCAACGTGCTGCGATCGCCGCCGACGCCGGACAGGTCCCCCTGCCCCAGGGATTGCGACCACTCGAGGAAGGGGACCCCGCCTGGAGACGCCGACGCTGGCAGCTCCCCGCTGGTCCAGGCAGCGGCTCGTCCGTCGTCGTCGAACTGGTCCCAGGCGGCGGCGTCCCGAGCGACGCGGGCGACCTCGCTCCTGGGGTCGCCGCCGATCACCCAGATCAGGGGCTTGCCCATCACGCGGCCCGCCGCCGCGATCGAGGCCACGCGCGGCACCCGTTCGGAACCCGGCGCGTCCAGGGAGTCGCGCAGCAGATGTTCGACATACGCCGCGCCCCCGTCGTCGAGCACCCCGGCCAAGGTCACCGCCAACGCCCCGCTCGAAGGATCGACGAAGCCGAGCCGATCCCCCTCCACCCGCGCCACGACCTGCAGCGAGCGCGGTAGCTCGATCTCCGCCCAGGAGGCCCGCTGCACCGCCTCGACGAGTCCGTCGATGTAGTCGTGCAGCCGCCCGGTCGCGATGCGCTCGTCCTTGAAGTAGCGCACCTCGAGCCCGGAACCGTGCTGCAACGCGCCGGCGACCATGCCGTCCTCGAACTCGTCGACCTGGACCGTGTCCGGCCGCAGCTTGCCCTTGACGGTCAGCCGCGCGACCAGCTCCCGGTGACCGACCCGCCACAGCTCGACGCAGGGTCGCCAGCCCCCGCCCAGCCGGGGCGTCGCCTCCGCCAGGAGCGCCGGCTCGTCCGAGACCGCCAGTGTGACGGGCACGCCCGGCTGCTGTGGGTCCTCGAGGACCGCCACGAGGAGCACGCCCCGGCGTGGGGACCGGTACCCGTCGACCGACCACTGCTGCTCCTCGAGGGTCACACCGGGGGCCAGGACGTCCAGGAGGGCCGCCACGGCCGGATCCCCGGGCGCGCCGGCGACCACCCGCCCCGCTTCAGCCCGGGCCGACAGGGCCGCGCTCCCCTGGCTGATCGGAGGTCGCGAACAGGCGCTCGAGCCGATCAGGGCCAGGGCAGCGAGCAGCGGGACGAGGCGAGTCACGGCCGGCAGTCTATCTTCGCGCCCCCCGCCGGATGCCCCCAAGAAAGGGGTGCCCGAGGCCGTTCGAGGCGTCGAGGGAGGCCTCCCCAGCGCCCGTTACGAGTCCAGGACTCAGGAACGGGCCGATTTCGTCGATGCTGGGGGCGTCGACCCGCTCGTCTGACGACCACACCGGAGCTCTCCGTGATGCGCTTGGCCCTACTTCTCATCGTTCTCGCCTCCCTCGTTCACGCCCAGCCCGCCGCCTTGGGCACGGGATCCGTGGGCACTGGAGGGGAAGACCTCGCCTCCGTTCCCGATCCGATCCGCGAGGACCTGATGCACGGCCGCTGGGATGCGGCCGTCGCCAAGCTCGAGTTGATGGCCACCGCGCGGCCCGAGGACACGGACCTGTGGTTGCTCCTCGCCGGGGTCGCCCATGACCGGGCCGGCCGCTCCGAGGAAGCCCTCGCAGCCCTGCGCGCGATCGAGACCAACCACGTGGACTCCCCCTGGGTAGCCAAGGCTCGCTTCCGCCAGGCAGAGATCCACCGCGCGCGCGGTGAGTACCAGGCCGCCGAGGCGATCTACGAGGCCGCGGTGCGCCACCTGCGCTCCCCCGAACGCCAGGGCGAGCTGGCCGGCATCTACCTCGAGTACGCCGACGACGCCTCGACGCCGCCCGCGGTGCCCACGCCCGGTCACCGCCTCGACTACGACCGCGCCTTCCAGCTCTACGCCAAGGTGCTCGAGCTCGAGGCCCCGCGCGACCTGCGCGACAAGGCCCTCTATCGCATGGCGCACTGCATGGAGCAGACGGGCAACCACGACGTCGCGCGGCAGCGCTTCGAGATCTACCTGACCGAGTTCGACCCGACCCGTCAGCGCCCCCTGCCCGCAGGCTTCGTCTCCGGGCAGCAGCTCTGGGACGCGCGCCATCGCCTCGGCCTGGCCGAGCTGAACTCGGGCCGCGGCGCCCAGGCGCGGCGCACCTTCGAGGACCTCGCCGACGACCTGCGCGCGGCACGCAAGGAGGGCTCGCTCAGCGCCGAGGAGCATACGCGCATCGGCGACGCCCTGTACGACCTGGCGCGCACCTACGGCGGCGGCAACGACGGCGCCCAGCTCGGGACCGCGGCCTACCAGCGCTTCCTCGACGCCCACCCGACCCACATCAAGTCCACCGTCGCCGCCTTCGCCATCGCGGAGCTGTGGCGTGGCAGCGGACAGCTGGATGACGCCGCCGAGGCCTACCGCGTCGTCGTCGAGCGTGCGGCACCCGCGACCGCGGACACGGACGTGCTCGCGGAGCACCAGCGGCTC
>JAQBVH010000472.1 GCA_027623615.1 Planctomycetota bacterium
TGGCGAGGCCATCGGCAGCGGGCGCGGCAGGAAGCCTCCGCGGCCGTCGTTCTCGAAGAGCAGCGCGAGCTGGCCGCGCCGCGTGGCGAGCAGGTCCCAGTCGCCGTCGTCCTCCCAGTCGACCGCGGACAGGCCACCGAGGGCCAGCGTCTGGTGCTGGTCCGCGAAGTTCTGGAGCATCTCACGGTTGCGCGGGGAGACGCCGTAGTGGAGCCCTGTCTGAGCGGTGACCTCGACCATGCGCGCCCCGGGACCCGTCACGTAGGTGCCCGCGACGAAGTCGCAGCGATCGATGCGCCAGCGGCTGCCGACGAGGACGAACTCGGCGAGGAAGGTCAGGCGCGCGTCGTTGCGCCAGGTCCTGGCGTCGCCGGGGGAGCTCTCCCAGCCGAGCCGGAGCTCGAAGCGTCCTGCCGCGAAGGTGTCGCCGAGCCAGAAGCGGTCGAGCTCGACCTCGCCGCGGGCGCAGTGCCCACCCAGGGAGAGCCCGACCAGCTGCGCGGTCAGGTTCAGCGCAGAGTCGACCTGGCCCGAGGGTTCGACCTCGACGGGTACGACCCGGCCATGCGCCGAGGGCTCGGCCTCGAGCGCCGTGAACGTGCGCACCTGGGCCTGCTCGGTGAAGGCCTGCTGGGCGCGGGACCGGTCGCCCGCCATCAGGGGCTGCAGAAGCTCAGCGCGCAGATCGGCCTCCACCGCGAGCGCGGCTGTCTCCGATCGGCCGAGGTCCTGCTCATACTCCTCCGGGACCCGAACGTCCCGCCATTCGGGCTCGTCCGACCCGCAGGCGGCGAGGAGGCCCAGGGCGAGCGATCCGAGGGGGGAGAGCCTGGCAACGCGCATCGTGGGTGCACCCTAGCGAGCCCGGTGGCGCCAGGGAAAGGTCGGGCGTTGGGAAGGCAGGCTCTGCGGCGCTATCCTCGCGCCCATGCGCACCCTGCTGCCGAACATCCCCGTGCCCGGGCTCCTCAGGCTCCTCGGGCTCCTCGGGCTTCCAGCGCTCGGGGCCTGTCAGATGCCCGAGTCCAATTCCGACCGCCCTAGGACCGACCAGGAGCCCGTTGTGACCGACGCCCCGGATGAGCCTGCCCCGTCGGACCAGCACGCCGCGATCGGCGCCGTGATCGACGACTGGCACGACGCGGCTGCCCAGGCGGACGAGGCGCGCTACCTTGGCCACTTCACCGAGGACGCGGTCTTCATGGGCACGGACGCGACCGAGCGCTGGACCCTCGCGGAGTTCGGCGAGTACGTGCGCAAGTACTTCCCGGACCGGATCGAGAACGGCCAGACCAAGCAGGGTGGTTGGACGTACTTGCCCCACGACCGATTCATCACCCTGGCCGCCGACGGCCAGCTGGCCTGGTTCGATGAGCAGCTGACCAACGAGGGCTACGGTGAGCTGCGCGGCACGGGGGTGCTGCGCCTCGAGGACGAGCGCTGGCGCCTGGCCCACTACAGCATGACCTTCACCGTTCCGAACGGCATCGGCAAGACGGTCGTGCGCACGATCAGGGAGTTCCAGGGGCAGCGCTGAGCTCGGCGATGGGGGCGCGGCTGCGCACGTGCAGCCAGGCGGTCTGCGCTATGCCCGCGCTGATCAAGCTGCCGAGGGTCCAGTAGAGGCCCGGAAGGGAGCTGAACCTGGCGCCGAGGAAGGCGCCGGTCGCGGCGATCACGACGTACACGATCACGGCCTCGGTGATCGGGCGCGTGCGGTGTGCCGCGACGAGCGCGCCCTGGTACCAGCTCTGCAGCACCTGGTAGAGGGGCATGGGCAGGGCGAGCAGGAGCGCGTAGCGCGCGAAGCTCGCGAGGTCCGCCTCGAGCGCCTGTACGTTGGCGAACCACAGGCCCGCGGCGGGGGTCAGGGCGACCAGGGCGAGGCCGCCGGCGGTGCCAATGGCCAGCTGCGTGCGCACCTTGCGCAGGGCGTCGGCGCCGCCCTTCGGCAGGAGGGTCACCACGACCTCGTTGAAGGCCATCCCGACGCTGCGCGGGATGAAGACCAGGGCGTACACCGGTCCCCATGCGGCGAGCGAGTCGATCTCCTTCGGCATGCGGCCCATCGACGCCGCGCCGATCGGCTGGACGCAGAGGGTCAGGAGCGGTGTGAGGGCGAGCGGCACGTAGAACGTGAGCAGGGCGCGCCGGTCGAGGAGCGGGGTGCCCGGTTCGGCGGTGGCGGGGAGGGCGCGCAGGGTGGGGCGCACCTTGACGGCGACGAACGCGGCCTCGACGCAGACGCCGGTCGCGATGGCCACCGCGCCGACGACCGCGCCGGCCCACTCCTGCTGGAAGCCGATCCACAGGGCGGTCATGACGGAGACCAGGCGGACGACGGTGCCCTGGGTGATGGCGCCGCCGCGCTCGAAGCGGATCAGGACGCCTTGCTGGAAGCGGCGGTACGCGATCGCCCAGGTCCACGGGGTCATGATCACGAGGGGCAGGCGCGCGGCCTCGGCCACCTCGGGTGGGGTGTCGAGCAGGACGCCAGTCACCCAGTCGTAGACCGGGGTCACGGCGATGAGGAGGTGCACGACGGTCAGGACGGCGCCCGCTGCCAGCATGAAGCGCCGCACGCGGCGGTAGCGCACCTGGTCGCCGCAGAGGGCGGCCGACGCTGCCAGCAGCATGATGATCGGGCCCTCGACCACCAGCGAGATCGGAAAGACGACCGAGCCCCACGCGGCGAGCTGGACCTTCTGGTCCCCGAGGCGCGCGATCGTCGCAGCGACCGCTGGTTGCTCCGCGGCCATGAGCAGCCAGGAGAGCGCCAGCGGGATCCAGAGCTGGAGCACCCGGGCGTGGGAGACGGGAGTCTGGCTCAAGAGCGCCGGAGTCTACCCCCAAGGAAGCTCGGCGCAGGGGCTGTTTCCTCCCCACGCCGAGCAAGCCCCGGCGGTTTCAACCGGGGGATAGGTGTTCGATCGGGCTTTGGGAGTGGCCCGCTTGAGGGTATTCAATCCGGGACGCCGCCGCCCTCGCCGCCAGCTGCCTCCTCAGCGCCGGTCGTCGCTTCGCCGGTGGTGGACTCCTCTGCGCCGCTCGACGCCTCGCCGCCTGGGTCCACCGTGGGCACCACCGGTGCGGGGTTCTCGTCCGGGTCGCGCTCGTCCTCGTTCTCTTCGTTCTCCTCGACCTCCTCGAGCAGGTCGTCCCAGGAGGTGCTGAGGTTCGAGGCCGTACGGCTTGGCATCGAGTAGATCCAGCCTTCGGTGGTCGCGGACAGGCTGCGCACCTGGTCCTCGAGTTGTTCGCGCGGCGCCGGCTGTTGGGGGGCGCCCTCGACAGCGACAGGCGGACCGAGCATGGCTGGCGGGGCTCGCTCCTCGTCGACGGTGAAGGAGAACCGGCAGCGGATCAGGCTGGAACCATCCTCCCCGTCCAACTCGTCCCAGCTCTCGCAGCGGACGACCAGGCCGTCGCTGGTGGTCCAGGTCGTGGTCGTGTGTGGAGCGCCGAGCGCGAGGTCGTCCGCCGCGCTGACGTCCCGCATGCTCAGCGGGTCGAGGGCGCGTAGCATCCCGCTGGCCGGGTTGGCGGTCTTCGACTTGCGGCCCTCCGGCACGTTGTCGATCGACAGGGTGCTCCGGCCCATCTGGCGGCTGAGGACGATCGGGGCACCGTCTCCGTGGTCGACAACGATCCCCACGACGCGCTCGGGCTTCACCACGATGAGCTCACTGTCGAGCCATTCGGTCACCTGCTGCGGCACGCGCAGCTTGCCCTCGACCGCCCAGGTCTGCGCCTGGTCCGGGAGCCGCACGAACCAGCCCTCCGCCGTGCCGCGGAAGCGGCGGTTGCCGATGAAGAGGTCGGCCAGCAGGCGCTCTCCCGAGTAGGCCTTCAGGCGCACCACGGGGTGGTCCTTGCGGAGCTCGGCGCCGAGCTTGGAAGCTCGGTCGAGGAGGTCCTCGAGAGCGCGGCCGTGCTCGCCTCCGTCCTCACGCTGCACGGCGACCTCGAGCTGCGCGAGTCGTCGCTCGAGGAGGTCGAGCTGGGCCAGGCGGGCCTCGATCGCCTCCTCGGATTCGCCCGG
>JAQBVH010000473.1 GCA_027623615.1 Planctomycetota bacterium
CTCGCCAGGGTGCGTCGCATTGCCAGATCCTACTCCCCCCTCGCGGTCCCTGCGCATCGTCCAGTCGCCGGGTCCCCTGCCCTACCAGAACAGGAGGAAGGCGACCGTGCCCAGCCAGGCCACGCAGTTCACCAGGAAGACCACGTCCCCGCCGAGCAGCACCCGGGTAGGGCTCCCGCCGCCCTTCTGGGTCTGCACCAGCAGCAGGTAGCGGAACAACCCGAACACGACGAAGGGCACCGTGTAGACCAGCCCGCTGTCCGTCCCGAACTTCGCTGCCGTCTCCGGGGAGACGGTGTACATCGTGTAGTTGACGATCGTGCACGCCGCCAGGACGACCACGCTCTGATCCAGGAAGGCCGGGGTGTACTCGGTCAGGATCTTGCGGTGCGACCCGCGGTCGTCACCCAGCAGGTCGATCTCCGCGCGCCGCTTGCAGAGGGCCAGGAACAGCGCGAGGAACAGGGTGCACAGCATCAGCCAGTGCGACAGCGGCGCCTGCGCCGCGAAGCCGCCGGCGATCACCCGCAAGAGAAAGCCCGCCGCGATGCAGAAGGCGTCCACGATGGCGATGTGCTTCAGCTTCATGCTGTAGAGCAGGTTCATCAGCATGTAGCCGCCCACGACTCCGGCGACGTTGCCCGCCGGGGTGCTCGCGTACCAGCCGAGCGCGAGGGCGCTCACGACACAGCCCAGTGACCCGGCGAGGGCGACCGGGATCGAGACCAGGCCGGCGGCGATGGGCCGGTTGCACTTGGTCGGGTGCTTGCGGTCGCTCTCGACGTCCATGACGTCGTTGACCAGGTAGATCGCGCTCGAGCCAAGACAGAACGCCGCGACGGCGATGAGGACGTGCAGCACCTGGTCGGCCCGGTCGAGCGCGTTCCCGCTGTGTGCCTGCTCGCCCAAGCTGAACAGGAGGGCAGCCAGGACGAAGACGTTCTTGACCCACTGGTGGGGTCGCATGGCCTTCAGCAGCGAGAGGGGATTCATGGGGAACCGGTCCTGAGAGGTCGGCCAGCGGTGGACGCGGACTTGACCGACGCGGACGGGTACGCGCGGGAAAGACGGAGTATGGGCATGGCGCCCCGCTCCTGTTCCGTGGGGCAGCCCCGCTGGGTGGGAAAAAAGATCGGGCCGGCGCCTCGAAATGCGAGCAGCGCACCGTGGGTGCGCTGCTGGGCGGGTCGAGCGGCGCTCCGAGCTCAGTCGAGCGACAGGCGCTTCAGGATGTCCAGCTGGGACTCCGGGCCGACATAGAGGACCTCGTCCTCCTCGTCGATGTCGCCATCCTTGCGCAGCTTGGTCATCTCGAACGCGCGGACCGTGAGATCACCGGCAAGGTACACGGTCGTGCCCGCGTGATTCATCCCGCCGGAGTCGTCGTTGTCGTCGCTGACGATGATCAACTTGCCGCTGCCGGACTTGCCCAGGTTGGGCTTGCCCTCACTGTCCCAGTCCCAGCCCGCGTAGGCGGTCCGAGCCCCGTTGATGTCCTCGCTATCGCGGTACCACTCCTCCTCGTCCAGGTTCCTCAGGTCGAGGTTGTTCTTCGAGACCTCGGGGCAGGAGAGCTTCTCGCGGTTCTGGGCGGTGTTCTCCCAGGTGCCCTCCGAGATCAGGCAGCAGAAGAAGAGGGCGCCGCTGTGCTCCGGCCACTCCATCTGGTTGTTGGACTTGTAGATCGTGAGGCCCTCGGCGATCGACTTCATGTTCGCGCGGCAGGCGGTGACGTTCCCCTGCTGGAACGCGGCCATGATGTTCGGCACGAGGAAGCGGGCCAGGATGCCAATGATCAGCATCACGGCCAGGAGCTCGATCAGCGTGAAACCGGAGCGGAGGCTTCTGAGGGGGCGGCGCATGGTCGTCGGGTGTCCGGAAGGTGGCCAGGGTGCCTGAGTCACCCTTTGTACCCCACCCATGGGCTCGGGTCACCCCTGGTTTTGTCCCGTCAGGGGAACCCAACGAGACCTCCCCGGGCAAGAAGAAGGGCCCCGACCGAAGCGGTCGGGGCCCTGGATGGGACGCGGGACACCCCGGGCGTCAGCCCGCCGCGCCGAGGGCTTCCTTTAGCTCGGCCACCCGGTTGGTGGCCTCCCAGGCGAAGCCGTCGCGGCCGAAGTGACCGTGGTAGGCGGTCTTCTCGAACTGCGGGCGCTTGAGCTGCAGGGCGTTGATGATGCCGGACGGGGTCAGGTCGAAGACCTTCTCGACGGCCTTGCCGATGGCGTCCTCGTCCGCCGTGTTCGTCCCGAAGGTGTCGACACGCACGGAGGTCGGCTTGGCGACGCCGATGGCGTAGCTGAGCTGGACCTCGCAGCGGGTGGCCAGGCCGGCGGCGACCACGTTCTTGGCGACCCAGCGGGCCGCGTAGGCGGCCGAGCGGTCGACCTTGGACGCGTCCTTGCCGGAGAAGGCGCCGCCGCCGTGGCGGCCCATGCCGCCGTAGGTATCAACGATGATCTTGCGCCCGGTCAGGCCGCAGTCGCCCTTGGGTCCGCCGATCACGAACTTGCCGGTCGGGTTGACGTGGAAGATCGTCTCGTCGTCGAGGTGCTCGGCCGAGAAGGTCGGCCGGATGACCTTCTCGATGATCTCCCTGCGGATCTCCGCGAGAACCTCTTCGTCGGCCGACTTGCCGTTGACCTCGGGGTCATGCTGGGTCGAGATCACGACGGTGTGAACGCGCACGGGCTTGTCGCCCTCGTACTCGACGGTGACCTGGCTCTTCGAATCCGGGCGCAGCCAGGGGAGGGCCCCGGTCTGGCGCATCTCGGCCAGCTTCTCGACCAGGCGGTGCGAGTAGTGGATCGGGAAGGGCATCAGTTGCTCGGTCTCGTCGCAGGCGTAGCCGAACATGAGGCCCTGGTCGCCGGCGCCCTGCTCCTTGTGCAGGCCCTCGCCCGCGGTCACGCCCTGGCTGATGTCGGGCGACTGACGGTCGAGGCTGACCATCACCGAGCAAGTGTCGCCGTTGATGCCAAAGGCGTCGTCGGTGTAGCCGATGCGCTTGATCGTGTTGCGCACGACGTCCTGGTAGTCGATGCGCGCGTTGGTGGTGATCTCGCCGGCGATGATCGCGATGCCAGTGGTGACCATCGTCTCGCAGGCGACCCGGCTGTCGGGGTCCTGCTCGAGCAAGGCGTCGAGGACGGCGTCGGAAACCTGATCGGCGACCTTGTCCGGGTGGCCCATCGAGACGGACTCGGAGGTGAACAGGGATCGGGACATGGGCGGAGGGTGGGTCTTGCGGGGGAGGGAGAGTGAGTGCTGCGTCGCGGCCGGGGAGGACCTACGCCGCGCCCTTCTATCGGCGGATCGGGGCCCCCAGGTTCAGGGCGGCACCAAATCGAGCCGGAAGATTCTAACCGTGGCTCAGGACGGGGCCAAGCGTAGGGATGCGTCTCAGCTTGTCCTAACCCCCTGTGACAGTGCGGATTGGGGCCGCGGTAGGCACCGGGCGCGCAGGACCGCAAGCGTGCGTTCGGTCGCCCCCTTCTGGGCCTCGACCGCGCGCATCCCCGCCTGGGCCATTTTTTTCCGCCGCAGCGGGTCGTCGATCAGCGCCGCGACCTGCACCGCGAGGGCCTCGGCGTCCGCGACACGGTGCGCGCCACCGGCCCCCTCGAGCAGGCTGGCCTCCTGTTCGAAGTTGTCCACATGCGGTCCATAGAGCACCGGCCGGCCCTGGGCCGCGGGCTCGAGCATGTTCTGGCCACCGTGCGGGATCAGGCTGCCCCCCACGAAGACCAGGTCCGCCAGGGCGTAGACCCCCTCGAGCTCGCCGATCGTGTCGACCACCAGGGGCCGGTCCGGGTCGGGAGCCTCGAGCCCCTCGCGCAGGGCTGTCAGCCGCTGGGGCAGGGGTCCGTCCTCGGAGAGGGCCGACACGATGGCCGACGCCCGCTCGGGGTGACGCGGAACGAGGACGAGGCGCGCGCCCGGAGCACCCTTGCGGAAGGCGTCGCGCACGAGCACCTCCTCCGGGTCGTGGGTGCTCCCGGCGACGAGGACCGGCTGGCCCGGACG
>JAQBVH010000474.1 GCA_027623615.1 Planctomycetota bacterium
CCCCGCCGCGCTCGAGGCCGACCCCGCCTGGCTCTCGGCGGAAGAGTGGCGCTGCCACTTCCACGTCCCCGTCGATCTGGACGAGGCGGCGGGCTTGACGACGACGCGCGCCCACGCGGAGGCGACCTTGTCGGCGGCCCTGTCGGACCCCACGCGTTGGGGCGTGGGGGACCTGCACGTGGAGATCGAGACCTACACCTGGGACGTCCTCCCGTCCCCTGCCCGCGGCGCTGGCGACCTCGTCGACGGCCTCGAACGCGAGTATCACGCCGCCATCGCGGTCCTCGAGGGGGCCGGCTGGAAACTCTCCGATTCGGTTGACACCCCCTGAGCGGCTCCTTATCTTTCGCGCCCGCGTGAGGGAGTGCCCTCCGCGAACTTGGGTGGCCCCCTCGTCTAGTCAGGCCTAGGACACCAGGTTTTCATCCTGGCGACAGGGGTTCAAATCCCCTGGGGGTCACCATCCTCCCATCCGTCCCCGCTGGCGGTGACGTAACCACCCGAAGACGGGCGCGGTTACGGCGGTTCCAAAACGCCTCCCCGTCGTAGGGCACGCCCTCCGGGTAGATGAACCGCTGGAGGAGCACCTTCGCGGGCGGGCTGAGTGACTCCCAGAGGCCCGCCGGATCGTCGAGGAGTCGCGCGCCCAGGTCTGCTGCCGCGTCCTCGTCGAGATCGTCCTTCGAGAAGCGGTCGAGTTCGGCGCGGGCCGCGTTGGCTGCTTCGCGGTACTCGGTACGCAGCGAGGTGTAGGCGGCTTCGTCGATCGACCCCTTCACGGCGAACGCCTCGGTCAGCTTCCGCTCGCGGGCAACCATATCTTCGACTCTAGCTAGAGCCTTCAGGGCGCGGGGTACGCGGGCCTGTCCGTCAGGCGCGGGTCATCGACCTGCTTGCCGACCGTGAAGTGGTAGAGGCTCTGCAGCTCGCTCGATCGGAGCCCGAGGATCGAGTGCATGGGGTCGTCGAGGTAGCAACCGATGCCCGTGGACCGCAGCCCTACCGCCTCGGCCTCCAGGTAGAGCACCTGGCCCAGGGCGCCCGCTTCCCAATAGAGCCGGGGGTAGAACCACGCGCCGTGCTCGTCGAGCGAGCGGTCGAACTCGGCCAGCATGCCTAGGCTGAAGGCGCCGTCGCCTGCGATCGCCTGGCTGCAAGAGACCGAGATCGCCTGACTGCGCAGGTCCATGGGGAGCAGCAGCGAGAGCGGCAGCGGAGCCGGCTTGCCCTCAGCGGGCGTCCACAGGAACTCCTCGCGGCAGGCAGCGCGCACGGCCTCCGCGCTGGCGGGGTCCCGTTGCAACCAGTACAGCCCCGGGGTCAGCCCCTCGACGCGGTGCACGAACACGGCCAGGTGCAGGCGCGGACTCCACGGGAACTGGGTGAAGGGCACGCGCCCGGCGCGCGGCATGCAACTCTCGAGGATACGGAAGAAGGTCGCCGCGGGCATGCCCGTCCGACCGTCGAAGGCGAGGCCGCTGCGCCGCCGACGAACGACCTCACGCAGGCCGTTGAGGCCGCGCTCCACCGGCTCGGCCGCGCCGTCGCGCGGCCAGGGCGGCAGGAGCGCCGCGCCCGCCGGCTTGCGCGCGGCTTCGGCCGTCACCTCGATCGCATCCCACTCGAAGTGATCCGGCGAGAGGTCGTTGGGGGTCCCCGACCAGGGCAGGTCGTCGAAGCGCGCGAACGGGGCGGCCTCGAGCCGCGGCGCGTCGTCCGTGGGGCCAATGCTCACGATGCAGTCGGGATGCTCGGCCTCGGGGCTCGGCTGGCTGGCCGTGTCCGGGAGCCCGATCAACCGGCCGATGTCGCGCGTTCCGATGTCCTGCACGAGGCGCGCGCGCCAACCGAGCCCTGCCGCGCCGATCGCGACCGCCGCGAGGGCATGTCCGACGTCGTGCTGGCAGTAACGGAAGGCTCGCTCGCCGTACTTCCAGGCCTCACGCCAGTGGATGGAGCTCAGGGCGACGAGGAAGCTGCCCGCCGGCAGGTCCAGCGCTTGCCAGAGCTGGGGGGAAAGCGCGGCGCGACGCTCGAGCAGGTGCTCACGCGGCGCGTAGTGGAAGACGCCGGCGCTGTCGCCGAGCTCGTCCATGGCCGGCAACAGGAGGTAGCCCTCGGTCGGGTGCAGGTTCCCGCTCGACGGATTCACGCGCAGAGCCCAGCGCGACTCGCCGGCCTCCTTCCACGCGGAGATCGCCAGGCTGTCGTAGAGCAAGCGCGAGAGGCTGGTCGGGTCGAGCGGCGCCGGCGGCACGCGGCCCTCGACCAGCGCCTCCCCGTAGTCAGGCCCCGCGTCGCTCTCGGGGATCGCCAGGCGCGAGGTCGGCGCGCCGGCGTAGCGCCGGAACGGATCCGGCTGGGTGTCCCAATCGAGCTCCATGGGCCCCGCCGCGTAGCGCTGGAAGTTGTGCTTGGTCTGCTCGTGGTAGGCGCGCACGACGCGCAACGCATGCGCAGGGGCGGAGCTTGGTGCGCTCGGCGTAGGAGGAGACTCCTTGCGGGGCCAGAACTTGTTCCAGGGGGCCATCGTGGGGGCACTCTACAGCGCCCGATCGAGGAGTCCGCTCGTCGAGTCGAGGCTGAGCCTCACCTGCCCCTGTCCTTGCTCGGCTAGGAGTTGCGCCGCAGGCGCAGACTCCGAGCTGTCAGGCGGGGTGGTCTGCAGGTGCGGCCATCCACTCAGGGTGGGAGGACTTGCCCCGCCGAGGGGACGTCGAGGTGCTCGGGAGCCGAAGCCTCGACCAATGCAGGCGCAGCCGTTCAGCCGAGGGGGGAGAAAGTAGTACGGCGACCTGTTAGCATCCCGCCCGTAGCCGCCCCCTGGGGGGCAGCATCTTCCCTTCGAGCGTTCCCCCGCGCGTGAGCGGCGGAACATCGGGGAAGTGACGAGGGCTCTAGCGAGCCACCGTCGAACGGCGCCCATTGGGCGAGCCGTCTTCGTCTTCGTGTCCTCCCGCGCGAGACGTGCTCGACCGTCCGAGCCACGCATTCATCTTGTTCGATATCCAAAGCAGCCCCGAGTTTCGACTCAGGACTGATGTTCTCTCAGGGCTGACCGTCGCCCTGGCGCTCGTCCCCGAAGCCGTGGCCTTTGCCTTCGTGGCGGGAGTCGATCCGCTGGTCGGCCTGTATGCAGCCTTCCTGGTTGGCTTGATCACGGCTGTGCTCGGAGGTAGGCCCGGCATGATCTCGGGCGCGACGGGGGCCATCGCGGTCGTCCTGGTCGCCACGGTCTCCGATCACGGAATCCAGTACATGTTCGCGGCCGTCGTGCTGATGGGCGTGCTGCAGATCCTCGCGGGGGTGCTGCACCTGGGCAAGTTCATCCGCATGGTGCCCCATCCCGTGATGCTGGGCTTCGTCAACGGCCTCGCGATCGTGATCTTCCTGGCGCAGCTTGAGCAGTTCAAGGCACCGGACGGCGCTGGCGGCCTCCAGTGGATGGCGGGGACGCCCCTGTTCACGATGCTCGGCCTGATCGCGGCGACGATGGCGATCATCTACTTCCTGCCCAAGCTGACCAAGGCCGTCCCCTCGTCCCTGGTCGCGATCACCTTCATCACGCTCCTGACAGCGGGGCTGGGCCTCGACTCACCGACCATCGTGGACTACCTGCGCACGATGACCGGCAACTCCGAGGCGTCGCTGGCGGGTGGCCTGCCCGCCTTCTCCATCCCGGCGGTGCCGCTCAACCTGGAGACGCTGCGGATCGTCTTGCCGGTCGCGATCATCCTCGCGGCGGTCGGGCTGATCGAGTCGCTGCTGACCCTGACGCTGATCGACGAGATCACGGAGACGCGCGGCCGGGGCAACCGGGAGTGCGTGGCCCAGGGCACGGCGAACATCGCCTGCGGCTTCTTCGGCGGCATGGGCGGCTGCGCGATGATCGGTCAGAGCATGATCAACATCAACTCGGGAGGTCGCGGACGCACCTCGGGGATCACCGCTGCGCTGGTGTTGATCGGCTTCGTGGTGTTCGCGTCCCCCTTGATCGAGATGGTCCCCGTGGCTGCCCTGGTCGGGG
>JAQBVH010000475.1 GCA_027623615.1 Planctomycetota bacterium
CTGCCGCGACGCGTCGGACTTCCGACCGCCCTCACGGCGATCCTCAGCGGTCGCCTGTACGACGTGCAGCGCGCGTTGAGGATGGGGCTCATCGATCGCAAGACCCCGCCCGAGTACCTCGAGCGCATCGCGCGCGACCTGGCGCTGGGCCGCGAGCGACCGCCGCGCCGGCGCCGACCCATCGCAGGCTGGCTGATCGACCGCAACCCGCTCGTGGCGACGCTCATCGAGCGCAAGGCCCGCAAGGAGACCCTGGCCAAGACCAAGGGGCGCTACCCCGCGGTCGAGGCCGCGCTCGCGCTCGTGGTGCAGGGACCGCGCACCGGCTGGAAGGACGCCACCGCCAAGGAGGCGGACGCGATCGCGCGCCTCGCCACAGGTCCCGTGTGCAAGCACCTGGTCGCCCTGTTCCAGGGTTCGGAGGCGGCCAAGAAGCTCGGCCTCGACGAGCACGGGGAGAAGGTCCCCGTCCCGCGGCGGGCGGCGGTGATCGGCGCTGGCGTCATGGGCGGCGCGATCGCGAGCGTGCTCGCCGAGCGCGATGTGGACACGCGCCTGATCGACCTCGATCAGAACGCGCTCGACGCCGCGTTGGTCGCCCATCAGCGCGAGATCGCGCGCAAGCTCGAGCGCCGGCAGACCTTGCCACATGCCGCGAACCGCGCCCTCGACCAGCTGGTCAGCGGGGATCGCATGCTGGGTCTCGGACGGACCGAGGTCGCGGTCGAGGCTGTCGCCGAGCGGCTCGAGGTCAAGCGCGCCGTGCTGACCGAGCTGGCCGCGCTGATGCCCGCGGGCGCGCTGCTGGCCACGAACACGAGTTCGCTCTCGGTCACGGCGATCGCTGCCGGTCTCCCCTCCCCCGAGCGCATCGTCGGCCTGCATTTTTTCAACCCGGTGCGGCAGATGCCCCTGGTCGAGGTGATTCCCGGCGAACGCACCTCGCCCGAGAGCGTGCGCCGCGCTTGCGCCCTCGCGTTGCACCTGGGCAAGACGCCGGTGGTCGTGAAGGACGTGGCTGGCTTCCTCGTCAACCGTGTGCTGGGACCCTACCTCGACGAGGCGCTGCGCCTGGTTGCGGGCGGCATCGCCCCCGGCCGCGTCGAGGAGCTGCTCCTGCACTTCGGCATGCCGATGGGGCCGCTGCGCCTGCTCGATGAGGTGGGCATCGACATCGCGGACCACGCGGCGCGGTCGCTCTTCGGCGCCTACGGCGAGCGCATGCGCCCCAGCGACGTGATCGCGCCCTACCTCCAGGCGGGGCGGCTCGGTCGCAAGAGTGGCCTGGGCTTCTACGACTGGCAGGACCCCAAGCACCCGCACCTGGCCTCGGACCTCTCGAGTCTGGAGGCAGCCCCCGATCTCGAGAACCTCGGCGACGACGACATCGTCGACCGCTGCGTGCTGGCCATGGCCGGCGAGGCCCTGCGCTGCCTGGGCGAGGGGGTCGTCGACTCGCCCGCCACCCTCGACCTGGCGCTGGTCTTCGGGACGGGCTTCGCGCCGTTCCGCGGAGGGGTGCTGCGCTACCTCGAGGCCCGCGGCCTGCAGTCGGTCGTCGAACGCATGGAGGAGCTCGGGCAGCTGCCCGATGTCCTCGGTCGCGGCGCCGGCGCCGAGCGCTTCGCCGTGCCATCGGCCTTGGCGGATGCCGCAGGCCGCGGCGCGTTTCGGACCCCCTGAGGCCCGCTCCCGTCGTGGGCCGCGAGGATTCCGGGATTCCCTGATCGGATCAGGGCGGGAAGGGCGGTGTTGGGTTTGAGCCCCCCCCGGAGCACCACGACATGCGTATCCCCGCCCTTCTCCTCGTCCTCGCCGGCGCCGCAGGCGCGCAGACGATCACCTTCTCCGACGGCGAATTTCCGAGCTGGACCTCATCCGTCGTCTGGACCAACGGCGCCAGCACGGGCGGCGGCACCGCCGATGTCGGCGGCGGCAACCCGGGCGCCTCGTGGCGCGTCGACCACAGCGTGGACACCCTCGGCGGAGTCATCGTCGCGCACCGCCCCACCGACCCTGCCGGGTCCTTCGATCCGGTCGTCCAGGGGCCCTTCGAGCGGGTCGAGGTCTCGTTCGAGGCGAACGTGATCGACGCGGCGGTCTTCGGCTCCGTGGTCGCCTTCGGCGTCGTCGCGTGGCAGGACGGCCATTTCTTCTACGCCAAGTGCAACTACCAGCTCGTGTTCACGGGCGATGGCTGGAAGCTGGTCGGCGGCGACCTCGCCGGCCCCGAGTTCAGCGAGGATGGCGGTGGGCCCGCGTTCCTCGACTTCCACGGCGGCGGCCCGATCACCTTCGGCTTCTACACGAGCAACAGCACCGGCCACGCCGGCGGCGTCGCCCTCCTGCACGTCGACAACTTCGAGGCCACGGTCCACGTCGGCGAGGGGCTGCTCGGGACGCCCTACTGTCAGCCGACGACGGCCAACTCGATCGGCTCCTTCAGCACGCTCCTGGCCCTCGGCAGCGACACGGCCGCCGACGACGACCTGACCCTGAGGGCGAACTGCCTGCCCCCCAATCAGTTCGGCTACTTCCTCGTCTCAAAGACCCAGGCCAGCATTCCCAATCCCGGCGGCGCGGACGGCACCCTGTGCCTCGGCGGCGCCATCGGACGCTTCAACGCCCAGGTGCAGAACTCCGGAGCGGAGGGCGAGTTCGCGATCGTCGTCGACACCCTGGCCCTGCCCATGCCCTCGGGCAGCCAGGCCATCCAGCCTGGCGAGACCTGGAACTTCCAGGCCTGGTACCGGGACAACAACCCGGGGCCCACGTCGAACTTCACGAGCGCGACGACGATCCTGTTCGACTAGGTAGGGCCATGGCCCGAGGTGGTGTCATCCACCCGCGTCGACCACCTCGAGCCCGGGTAGGACCTCGCACCCCAGGAGCTCCACCCTGCTCGACAGATATTCCGGGCGCGCCGGCTCGTCGCGGCAGAGGTCGGTCGAGAGGTACTTCTTGTTCGAGTCGGCGAACACGGTCGCCACGCAGGCATCGTCGTCGCCGTCGAGCGCGACCTGCAGAGCGCCGAGCAGGTTCGCTCCGGAGCTGATGCCCACGGCGAGCCCGAGCTCCGTCGCCAGACGCTGGGCCATCAGGATCGCGTCGCCGTCCCACACGTCGACGATCCCGTCCAGGCGCTCCAGGTCGACGATCGCGGGCACGAACTCGTCGCTGATGCCCTGGATGCGGTGCTTGCCGACCCGCTTGCCCGTGCGCAGCGTCGGCGAGTTGGCCGGCTCGAGAGGGTGCACCCGGCAGCCAGGCACCCGGCGCCGCAGGTAGCGACCGACCCCCATCACCGTGCCCCCGGTCCCGACCCCTGCGACGAAGCCGGTCGGCTGCAGCCCGGCCGCCTCGAGCTGGGCGAGGATCTCTGGCCCGGTGGTCGACTCGTGGGCCGCCACGTTCGCGTCGTTCTCGAACTGGCGCGGAAGATAAGCATGCTCGTGCTCGCGCGAGTCCGACTCCGCGCGCGCGATGGCACCGACGAAGCCGCCCTCCTCATGGGAGATGGGGATCACCGTGGCCCCCAGGCTGCGAATCAGATGGACCCGCTCCGGGCTCATCCAATCGGGCATGTAGATGCGCACGTCGTGCCCGAGGGCGCGCCCGACAGCAGCGAAGGAGATGCCGGTGTTCCCGCTCGTGGCCTCGAAGATCGTGTCGCCCCGCTGCGCTTCACCGGCGCGGTGGGCGTGCTCGAGGATGTGCAGCGCCATGCGGTCCTTGATGCTGCCGGTTAAGTTGCGCACCTCGAGCTTGGCGTGGACCGTGCGCTCGAGGCCGCCGACAGCGCAGCGCAGGGAGACCATGGGCGTCCCGCCGATCAGGCGACGGAGGGAGGCGACGCGCCGGGGAACGAGCTCGTCGTGCGGGGCTGGGGTGGCGTGCAGGGTCATGGATCGACTCGAGGACCGAACCATGATCGAGGTCAGGCGGACACCGCGCCTCCCCTCGAGGTCGTAGCCGGAGGGGGCGGAGGTGCGTAGGCGGCGCGGGTCGGCCCCGCCAGAGGTGCCG
>JAQBVH010000476.1 GCA_027623615.1 Planctomycetota bacterium
CGTGACCCTGCTGCCGGAGGTGCAGGGCTGGCTCGCAGACCGCGGCCTCGCGGTCGACGTGCACCAGGACGCGCGCGCCCTGCGGGACGCCGCGGACGGCTACGCCGGTGAGCGGCCGGACCTGGTGGTCGTGCTCGGCGGGGACGGCAGCGTGCTGGCCGCCGTGCATCTGTTCGCCGAGGACCCGGTCCCCATGGTCGGCATCAATCTGGGGCGCGTCGGCTTCCTCGCGCCCGTCCGGGCGGACCGCTGGCGGCAGGGCCTCGAGGAGGTCTTCGCGGGCCGCGCGGTCCTCGAGCCGCGCATGATGCTCGAGGCCGAGGTGCACGCCCAGGCGCGCCGCGCCGGTCCGCGTAGGGTGGTCGCGCTCAACGACCTGGTCCTCTCCCGCGGATCGACCCACGGGCTCGTCTCCGTGCGCGTCCTCGCCGAGGGCGAGTTGGTGGGGGACTACCGTGCGGACGGGCTGATCTTCGCGACCCCCAGCGGTTCGACGGCCTACTCGCTCGCGGCCGGGGGGCCGATCCTCGCGCCGCACATGCAGGCCATCGTGGCAACTCCGGTGGCGGCCCACGCGCTCTCGGGCCGACCTATCGTGTTGCACCCCGACAGTCAGCTCGAGGCTCAGGTCGTCGAGGCGTCGGGCCTGGTGACCCTGTCGGTCGACGGCTACGACCTGCACCCGATGGAGGAGGGCGATCACTTCCTCCTGAGGCGGCACCGCAACACCTACCCGCTGCTCGCGCCCCCGGACGACGACCCGTGGCGGCGCCTGCGGGACCGTCTGGGTTGGCGCGGAAGCTTCCTCGACCGGAAGTGACCTGCGGCGCGAGGCCCCGGTCGGCGAGTAGCTGACCGTTGAGGCGACTTACCTCGAGAGTTCGCGGACGTGCTCCCAACTCGCCACTTCGTATCGCATCGGCTTGCCATCGGCGTCGTGGACGAGTTGAAGTTCGCCGCTCACGGTGCCCCCCGTTGGAAAGCTGTCTCCAGGATCCGATGGCTCGTGGATCGAGAACTCGAACCGGAGCTTGCCCGCTCCTAGCATGCTCACGCACTCTGTAAGGGGCACTGGCGCGACCACTTCTTGAATCGTCAGCGCTCGCTCTCCCTCGAGTGTTTCACAGCCCGCCAAGAAGCCCAGAGCTACAAGAGCGGTAGCGATCCATGCACCCATGCCCATGGCCTGGTGGTGTGATTCACTCCTATGCGGCGTGTCGATCGGCCCGTACGGGCTCGCTGCGGCGTTGCGCCTCCTCCGAGACTCGCAGAGGAGTCGCGTCGCGCGCCTTGCATCGCATCCCGTACGAACCGTCGATAGTGCCCCATCAGAGTGAATCACACCACTAGTGCGGAATCGGGTTCTTGGAGTCCTGCTGGATCAGCCCGTCTTCCATGTACACCGTGCGCTCGCATCGTTCGGCGACGCGCTCGTCATGGGTGACGAGGAGGAGGGCGGCATGACGCCGCTCCTGTTCATCGAACAGTAGCTCGAGGACCTTCTCGCCCGTGCCGCGGTCGAGGTTGCCGGTGGGCTCGTCGGCGATCAACAAGGGCGGGTCGAGCAGGAGGGCCCGCGCGATCGCGACTCGCTGTTGCTCGCCGCCCGACAGCTGGCCCGGGCGGTGCCGCAGGCGATCCTCGAGGCCGAAGCTCACGAGCATGTCGTGCGCGCGCGCTTGGTACTCGCCGCGCTTGCGGCGGAAGACCCGTGGGCTGTCCGCGATCATGGCCGGGAGCATGACGTTCTCGAGGGCCGAGAGCTCAGGCAGCAGGTGATAGAACTGGAAGACGAAGCCGATCTTCTGGTTGCGTAGCTGCGCGCGCTCGAGGGGGGGCAGCGACCAGCCTTCGACCCCGTTGATGTGGACCTCGCCCTCGGTCGGCGCGTCGAGCAAGCCGAGGATATTGAGCAGGGTCGTCTTGCCCGCTCCCGAGGAGCCCATCAGGGACAGGCGCTCGCCCTTCTGCAATGCCAGGTCGACCCCGTGCAGGATTTCGAGTTGACGGTCGCCGATCGAGAAGGAGCGGCGGATCCGGTTGCAGCTGAGGATTGCCTCCATGCTCACTCGTTCCTTAGGGCGTCGATCGGATTGAGCCGCGCCGCGCGGAGGGCGGGCAGGGCCGAGAAGACCATGGTGAAGCCGACGGCCCAGGCCACGATGCCGACCACGCCCCAGACCTCGACCGCGCTGGGGATGTGATCGAAGAGGTAGACCTGGCGGTCGAAGATCTCGAGCCCGAAGACGTTCGACAGCCAGCGCTCGAAGGGGTCGATGTTCCACGCGGCAACGATCCCTGCGGCCACGCCCAAGGTGGCGCCGAAGATCACCTCCCAGCACGCGATCAGCACGAAGGTGGTCATGATCCCCCGCGGCGTCGCTCCCAGCGCGCACAGGATGCCGATGTCGCGGCGCTTCTCGGTCACGAGCATCGAGTGGATGGCGAAGATCGTGAAGCCAGCCACGAGCATCACCAGCATGAGCATGATGCGCATCAGGGACTTCTCATTCTCGATCGCGCCCAACAGGTTGCCCCGGAAGGCCTCCCAGGTGACGACCTCGCCCTTGCCGATGTCCGCGTCCGGGTGGTGCAGGTAGCCCGCCTCGTGCAGGGCGGAGTGGATGCCGGCGACGACTTGCTCGTGATCGCGCTCGTAGTCCTCGAGGCGCACCATGGCCTGGGACCAACCCACGTCGCTCTTCGCGAGGAACGAGGCCAGCACGTCGCGTTCGAAGTAGACCCGCTCGAGGTCCATCTCGTTCTCGCCGGTGCGGAAGAAGCCCGCCACGACGAAGCGCATGTTGCTGGGTGTTCCGATGCCCTGGTCGTCGCCGTCGCGATCTTGACGCAGGATCGAGCTGGTCACGATCGTCACCTCGTCGCCCTTGAACAGCCCGAGGCTCGTGCCGAGTTGGGCGCCGAGCAGGACAGAGGGAGCGATGTTGCCCGGCGGGTCGTAGCCGAGGGGTGGCGCGAAGGGGTCCTCGATGTCGTCCACGTACTCCATGCGCACCGAGGAGGACTTGGGCGGGACCGAGAGCAGGTTGTCGCGCAGGTCCGAGGTCGTGAACTCGTCCTCCACGTCGATGCCGAGCAGGCTGACCAGGCCGACGTCGCCGTGGAGTGGGTTCTCCATGACCTCGGTCTGGTTCTCGACGAGCAGGAGGCCGTACCACTGGAGCTGAACGCAGGCGCTGGCGACTCCGGGCTGCGCGCGGACGATCTCGAGCAGCGGCCCAGGGTCGGTGCGCGGCCGCATGGGCATGCCGTTCGGCCCATCGATGTAGTACTCCATGCGCGGGAGCACCAACACGTCGGCCAGGTTGCCGCGCAGGTGGCTGCGGCTCTCGTTGAGGAACCCCGCCATGATCGACATGATCAGGATCAGAGCGGCGACTGCGACGAAGATCCCGGCCACGCCGATCCAGTTGGTCCGGCGTGCGCGCAGATAACGAAGGGAGAGGAACCAGCGATACACGTTACGCGTCTCCCTCCGCCTCCGCCTCGCCGGTCAGGCGGCGCATGGCGGGGAAGAGGAGCACGTCGCGGATCGTGTCCTGGCCGGTGAGGACCATGACGAGTCGGTCGACGCCGATGCCCAGGCCGCCCGCGGGGGGCATGCCGTACTCGAGGGCTTGGACGTAGTCGACGTCGACCTCTCCGGGGGTCTCGGGGTCCTTGCTCGCGACCTGGTCCTCGAAGCGGCGCTGCTGCTCGGCGGGGTCGTTGAGCTCACTGAAGGCGTTGCCGAGCTCCATGCCGGCCACGAAGACCTCGAAGCGCTCGGCGATGCGCGGGTCCTCGGGGCTCTGCTTGGCCAGGGGGCAGATCGCGACGGGGTAGTCGGTGCAGAAGACCGGGCCGTCGAGGTGCGGCTCGCACAGCTCCTCGAAGACGTCGTTCATCAGCTTCCAGTAGTCGCCCGGGTCCTTGAGCTCGAGCTCGGCGGCCTTGGCGCGCACGGCGGGCTCGTCGTCGAACTCGCAGCCGACCTTGTCGAGGAACAGGTCGGGGTAGCGAACG
>JAQBVH010000477.1 GCA_027623615.1 Planctomycetota bacterium
CAGGGGGCGGCTGCCGGGAACGACCACCGCGCCGGCGGGGATCTCGAGCGGGCGCTCGGGCGTCCCACGCAGCTCCCGGCCGTTGACCAGGTCGTGGACGACCGTGCCCGAGGCCAGGACCACCCCGGCTGCCAGCACGGCACGCGCGCCGACGAGCACGCCCTCGTAGACCCCGCAGTTGCCGCCGATGAAGGCGCCGTCCTCGACGATCACAGGGCGGGCGCCAGCCGGCTCGAGCACGCCGCCGATCTGCGCTGCGGCCGAGACGTGCACACCCGCCCCGACCTGGGCGCAGGAGCCGACCAGCGCGTGGCTGTCGATCATCGATCCCGGGCCGACCCAGGCGCCGACGTTGACGTACATGGGCGGCATGCAGACCGTGCCGGGGCCGAGGTAGCTCCCGCGCCGGACCGCCGACCCGCCGGGCACGAGGCGCACGTTGTGCTTGTCGGTGAAGCGCCGCACGGTCAGCGGCCCCTTGTCCCGGTAGGCGAGCTGGCCGCGGGCGAGTTGAACCAGGTCGCTGCCGGAGATCTCGACGCCTTGGGGCACGACCTCCGAGTTCTTGAACAGGGAGAGGATCTCTTCCTTGACCCAGGCGTGCACGCGCCAGCCGTCCGGCGTCGGCTCCGCCGCGCGGACCTCGCCGGACTCGAGGGCGTCGAGCAGGGCAACACCAGTGATGCGTCCTTGCATGGTCAGGCCTCCACCCGCGCCAGGAGTTCGGTGACGGTCCGCACGTGCCGCGCGGCGCAGCGCTCGAGGTCCTTGCGTCCGACCTTCTCGTGGTCGGTGTGAGCGTCGAGGATGTCCCCCGCGCCGAACAGCAGCGGCGTGCCCCAGTCGGGCAGGTGCGGCGCGTCGGTGCCGAAGGCGACCGGGAAGCTGTCCTCGCCCGCGGGCACGTGGAACTCGACGGGCCCGAAGCTCTTGAAGGCTGCTTCGAGGGTGACGTGCTCGCCGAGGCAGCTCTGGATGCGCGCCTCGACCAGCGCCGGCTCCTCGACGATGCGCAGCATCACGTCCGCCTCGGCGTGATCGGCGACCACGTTCGAGGCGATGCCGCCCCCGATGCCGCCGATGTTGAGCGTGCCCGCGCCCATGAAGGCGTGTTGCCCCCAGCGCTGGTCGAGCAGCCGCGAGCAGCAACCGACCAGCTCGTGGATCGCGCTCGGCCCGACCGCCTGACTCGAGTGCCCGGCGACACCATGGCCGACCAGGCGCGCCTTGTAGATGCCCTTGTGCCCGCTGACGAAGCGGCCGCCGGTCGGTTCGCCGATGATCGTGTAGCGCGGGTTCCAGGGCGAGGTGCGCTGCCGGTTCGCGTGCTGGGCGCCGCAGGAGTCGGTCTCCTCGCCGACCGTGAACAGGAAGCCGATGCGATCCTCGCCCTGGGCGAGCAGGGCCTCGGCCGCCGCGAGCATCGCGACCGCCTGGCCCTTGGCGTCGCAGCTGCCGCGGCCGTGGACGAAGTCGGAGTCCACCTTCGAGCCGTAGAAGGGCGGCACGGTGTCGAGGTGCGTGCAGAACACGACCTCGGGCTCCCCGGCGCGGGCGAGCACGTTGGCGCGACCGGGCGCGACCTCCTGTCGCTCGGTCGCGAAGCCCTTCGCCGCGAGGGCGCGCGCCAGTGCGTCGCCGTAGTCGGTCTCCTCTCCGGAGACCGAGGGGATCTCGATCCACTCGACCAATGCGCGGGTCAACTCGTCCATGGGGACGAGTGTAGCGCTCGGCGCCCGCGAGGCGTGCGTGATCGCCTGACGCGGTGCTCGGTCGGCGCTCAGTGAGGAATCACTGGGTGATCGTCGGGACGAGCAGCGGCAGCGGCAGCGGGAAGCCGCCGATGACGAGGGTCAGTTGCACGGGCGGCACCGCGGGCACGAAGGGCTGGGGTTCGACCGACTCGGTGCGGTCCGCTGCGACGACGGTGGTGTTCTGCAGCACCTGGGCGATGCCGAGCACGACCACGACCGCGAAGAGGTAGAGCGGCAGGGCGCGCATCGTGCGCGCGAGCAGGGTGGAGACCATGGGAACGTGAGGGATTGGGGGGGCCGCGGAATGCGACCTCCGTCCTTCGCGCTATCGGCGTGGGGCCGAGATCCCATGAGGGGCCAACCCGGTGGAGTTCCCGACAGGCCTTCCCGCCCCCGTAGGGGCGTGCGCCACGGGTGCAAGCTCCTAGGGGCAGGCCCTCAGGGCAAGATCGGGAAGCTGACCACGTTCGTCACCTCCGCCTGGGGCCAGCCGAGCAGGGCGCAGAAGTGGAAGCGCTCGCCGACCAGGGCTGCGGAGACGGCGGGAGGCAGCACCAGGCGGGCCTCGGCGCGACCGTTCGCATCGAGGCTCCCTATCTATCCGGGGAAGTCCGGCGGACCCGGGCTGAGCCAGGTGGCGACGAAGAAGTCGTCGCGATTGAGCGGCACATGGGCGCCGCCGATCGTCAGGCCCGGCAGGGTGCCGGAGAGGGTCCCGAGCAGGTGGTACGGACGACCCGCGTCGATCGCGGGGCGGTTGAGTTCGAAAGGCACCTCGAGGCCGGTGCCGCCGACGTACTCGTAGAAGCCGCAGAAGAGGTCCTCGGTCAGCGGCCTGGTCTCGAGGGTGATCGGAGGCCAGAGCTGTCGCGCCTTCGCGCCGCCGAAGTCGACGACGATGTCCCACGCTCCGCGGCCCGGGTCGCCCGTCGCGGTCAGGTCGAAGCTGTACGAGCCGTCGCCGTGGTCGGTCACGGGCCCGACGAGCGCCGTCGCGGGTCCTCCGTTCGCCTGCGCTACGGCCAAGCTCGCGCCGCCGACTCCGAGGGGCACGTCGTCGATGTCACGCAAGACCACCGTCACCGTCGCGCGGCTCGCGCCGTCGGCGACGAGCACCTGCCGGTCGAGGGCCTTGGTCGAGAGGATGTGGTCCGGCTTGCCCGCCTGGTTCTGGCGCCAGACGGCCAGCTCGTTCGCCAGCTCGAAGATCGGGTCGATGTCGCTGGAGTCCCCGACCACGTTGCGCTTGAGGTAGTAGCTCTTCTTCGCGCAGCCCGACGAGGTGCACGTGCCCTCCTCGTCCCCTACCCGCGCGACGATCAGGAAGGCGGTGTGGGCCGTCTTGGTGAAGCTCGGAGGCGGCGAGCCGCAGCCGTCCGCGTCCGCCGGGTGGCAGGAACAGCGCCCGTCGCCACCCATCAGGCGCGCAGCCTCCATGGCCGCCATCAGCTTGGTCGCCAGGTCGCCCGGCGTGTTCAGGATCGCCTGCTCGGCGGCGAGGCAGACCGGCTCGCCGGTGATGACGTTGCCCTGGATGGCCCAGGCCCAGTCGCCGCTTTCGCCGGCCACGTTGCACACGCCGTCCATCGCCGTCGTGCCGGTGTAGCTCACCGGCGGGCCGAAGAAGTTCGCGATGCCGAACTGGTAGTTGTGGTGTCCGCTGATCTGGCGCAGCTCGTCGAGGGTCGCCTGGGGCGTCTTGCCTGCCCCGAAGGCGTCCCACATGGTCTTGCGCCGGGAGCCGTTGCTATCCCACCAGGCCTGCACGTTGCCGACGCCCATGCCCGGGCGCACGATCGGCAGCTCGGGGACGAGGTCCACGTTCTCGATGCAGGTGGCGCAGGCGACACCCACCTCCATGGTGGCCCGGTTGATGAGCACGATGCCCCAGGTCGCCCGCGCGGGCAGGGTCAGGGCCAGGGCGGGGACGAGCAGGGCGATCAGGCGTCTCATGGTGTCAGGGAACGACGACCACGCGCACGGAGGTGGTGACCTCGGCGGCTGGATGGTCGAGCACCGCGGCGAAGTACAGGTTCTGACCGACGAGGACCGACGCCCAGGCCGGCGGCAGGCTGAGGGTCGCCTGCGCGCGGCCGTCGGCGTCGAGCGCGCCGAAGAAGTCGGCGCGTCCGGGTCCGCCGGCTGCGGTCCAATCGAAGAAGCGGCCGCGGTTGAGAGGCACGTGCACCCCGCCGGGCAGGTCGAAGCCGGGCAGGGTGCCCTGGTTCGTGCCGACGAGCCTGTAGAAGCGGCCGGCCTCCGC
>JAQBVH010000478.1 GCA_027623615.1 Planctomycetota bacterium
GGGCGGACCACGGCGATGGCCTCCTGACCGGCATCGCCTTGACCGCGATGGACGGTCCGGCCTTCTTCGACGGGCTCTACCTGGCGCGCAAGAAGGCGGACCTGCGCAAGGACGCGGAGCTGGTCGACGGGACACCCGAGTGGGACACCTCCCGCGCCGGCGCCTACGCCGGCGCGGACGCGCTCGTGGTGCACCTCAACGGCGCGCGGGTGCTGAGCCTCGACCGGGAGACGGTCGGCTTTCAGACCGTGCTCGCAGGCGAGGCCCTGCGCGCCGCACTGAGGCCCGGCACGAACCGCATCGCGGTGCACGCCAGGAACTCGGAGCCGGGTCGCGCCCTCGACCTCGGGCTGAGCGATCACCGCCGGCTCGCGACGATCGACGGCGACGGCAGCAAGCCCTCCCAGGGCGACCGCTTCGCGGCGCGGGTCAAGTTCCCGCGGCCCGGGCAGTACCCGCTCTGGGCGCGCGTGCACCTGCTCGATGGCACGGACGGGGAGGAGATCGTGTTCGAGTCGACGCCGCTGACGGTGGACATCCAGGAGGCCTTCGACCCGGACCTGTTGTCCTACGCCAGCGACGCCGACCGCAACCTCCTGCTCGACGCAGAGGTCACGCTGAGCGCGTCGACCGAGTTCAACGGCTGGCCCGCAGCTCGGGTGGCAGATGGACGCTACGACCTGGCCTGGTTGAGCGCGGATGGCGACGCCCAGCCCCGGATCGAGGTCACGCTTCGCCGGCCCGTGAAGGCGGACACGCTGCTCTTGAGCCACACCCGTTCGGACCGCGCGGACGCGGGTCGCACGACCGTGCCCAAGCGCGTGGCGGTCGTCCTGAACGGCAAGGGCGATCCGATCGTGGCCGAGGTCGACCCCAGCCGCCTGCGCAAGACCGAGATCGCCCTCCCGCCTGGCACGAAGGTGCGCTCGTTCACGGTGCAGGTGCTCGTATGCACTCCCCTCGGCCATCCGTCCAAGAGCGCCGTCGGCTTCGCGGAGCTCGAGCTGCAGTATCGAGGACGTTAGCGAGCCCCGTGCCTCCAGGGAGCCGCTATCCTCGGACTCGGCGCAGGACCTCCCTCGGAGAACACATGCTCTCTCTGATCGACTCGAACCAGAACGCGACCATGGTGAGTCGGCTCAAGGCTCTCGAGCCGGACGCCACTGCCGTGTGGGGCAAGCTGACGGCGCCCCAGATGCTGGCGCACTGCCGCATCCCCTTCGCCGCCGCGGCCGGTGAGGCGGTCTCCAAGCGCGGCTTGATCGGGATCCTGTTCGGGCGGCTCGCCAAGCGCAAGTTCATCGACAGCGACGCGCCCTTCAGCCGCAACTCGCCGACCGACCCGAAGTTCCTCGTGCCCGGAGCGAGCGACTTCGAGGCGGAGCGCTCCAGCCTGATCGAGGCCGTGCTCGCCTTCGGCCAGCACGGTCCGCGGACCACGGACCCGCATCCGTTCTTCGGGAAGCTGACGCGCGAGGACTGGGATCGGTTGCTGTGGAAGCACCTCGACCACCACCTCCGTCAGTTCGGAGCGTGATGCGCGCGCTCGCGTTGCTCCTCTGCGCGTCCGCGCTGCAAGCGGACGTTCGCTTCGAGGTCAGCTTCCCGGAGGAGCACTTCGACGAGGCCTACAGCGGCCGCGTCTACGTCGTGCTCTCCAGCGCGCGCTCCTCGGGAGACCCCGGTCCGAAGATGCACACCTGGTTCGGACCGCCGCCGGTGCTGGCCATCGACGTCGCCGAGATCGAACCCGGGGGCCGTGTGCTGCTCGCGCCCGGGGGCGCTGTGCTCGGTCACCCGCACTCGATCGAGGAGTTCCCCGCGGGCAGCTACCGCGCCCAGGCCGTCGTGCGCGTGGACCCCGACTCGCCCAAGGCTGGCCTCGGGGAGGGGGACTGGCTCAGCGAGGTGACCGAGGTCGTGCTCGCCCGGGACGAGGACCTCACGGTCGCGCTCAGCCTCACGCGTCCCACCGCACGCCCGACCCTTACGGACGAGCCCCGCGCGCACGCCTTCGAGCTCGAGAGCGAGCGCCTCTCGGCCTTCCATGGTCGCCCGATCACGATGCGCGGCGCGGTGCTGGTCCCCGACGGCTGGGAGATCGAGGTGCTGCGCGACTACCCGGTCGTCTACTTCGTGATGGGCTTCGGCCAGACCCACGTCGACGGCGTGGACATCTTTCGGCGCTACCCGCCCGACCACCCCAGCCGGAAGGTCCTCGTCGTGCTCCCCGACCCCAGCTGCTACTGGGGCCATCACGTCCTCGCCAACTCGGCGCTCAACGGGCCCTGGGGCGACGCCTTCACCCACGAGTTCGTGCCCGCGGTCGAGGAGGCCTTCCGCGGCGCGCGCTCGGCCGAGCAGCGCTACCTGACCGGCGGCAGCTCGGGCGGCTGGGCCTCCCTCTGGGCGCAGCTCCAGTACCCGGAACACTTCGCGGGCGTCGCGAGCATGGCTCCGGACCCCGTGGACTACCGCAGCTTCCTGGGCGAGGACCTGTACCGCGAGGGGGCCAACGTCTATCGCGACGCGCAGGGCGCAGCGCGCCCCTTCCTGGCCAGCAGCAATCGGGTCTGGTTCACGGTCGAGGACTTCTTCGCGCGCGAGCACGTCCTCGGGCCTGGTGGTCAGCTGCGTTCGCTCGAGGCGGTGTTCAGCCCTGTCCTCGCCGACGGTACGCCCAGGCCGCTCTTCGATCGGGCGACCGGCGCGGTCGACCCGGTCACCGCCAGCGCCTGGCGCGCCCACGACATCGGTCACCTGTTCCGGACCAGCTGGAACGAAGACTGGAACGGCAAGGTCAAGATCTGGGCCGGCGACAAGGACGAGTTCGACCTCGACGGCGCGGTCGCGCTCCTGGCCGCCACGGTCGAGGAGCACGCGCGCGACGCCCACGTCGAGGTGATCGAGGGACTGAACCACCAGCTCCATAAGCCTGGCATGGACGCGCTCTGGGAGACCGCGCTCGAGCGCTGGGCCAGGCGTTAGGAACCGGACCCGACGATCAGATCGGCCTCAGCCCAGAGCTCCTGAGCGCTCGAGCTGGGCATCGGCGCGAAGTCGACCAGCAGCAGCTCACGCAGGCGCGGCTCGACCTCGAGCAGCAGATCGTCCTTCGCGTTCTGGGGGTGACCGTTCACGTAGAGCTGCGTCGTCAGCGCCCGCTTGCCCCGGTGGTTCACGGCCACGTGGATGTGAGGCGTGCGCCCCGGGTAGGGTGCGGGCTTGATCGTGCGGAAGCGGTAGCGACCCTTGGAGTCGGTGAGGAAGCGACCGAACCCCTGGAAGTGCACGTCGCGCTCCGCGTGCCCATCGCTACCCGGATGCAGGTACGCGCCGGTCGCATCCGCATGCCAGATCTCGACCTCCACGTTGGAGACTGGACGACCGTCGGTCCCGAGCACACGACCGAACAGGTGGGTCACCTCACCGACCGCCGGGGTCAGGTCATCGCCGAGCCGAATCAGGTCGTTGTCGACGTCGAGCGGGAGGGGGTCCGGATAGAACGGACCGGCCGTCTGCCAGGGCGTCTCGGACAGCTGTTGGGCGAACTCTCCCGGCTTGTCATCGGTCGAGCGACAGCCGCTGAGTCCGGCGATACCGAGCGCTGCTCCGGAGAGGAAGCTTCGTCGTGAGGTGCGTGCGCGGTCGTGCATGGGTTCTCCTTGTAGCCGGCCATCGCAGGTCAGTGTATTCGCGTGACCCGAACAACGGCGCTGCCAACACGGGGGCATCATGGGGCCATGCGACGTCTGCTGATCTCCCTCGTCTTCGCGCTCCCCGCTCTGGCCCAAGACGTCGAGGAGCCGACGCGCAGGCAGATGGCGGCCAAGGCCTTCACGCACCCCGTGCTCGTGAAGGGCGGCAGCGTGCACCCCGGTTGGTTGCCGGACGGCGGCTTCTGGTACGCGCGCAGCGTGGACGGCGTGCGCGAGGTGATCGAGGCCAGCCCCGAGGGGCACAAGCCGTTCTTCAAGGTCGCGCAGCTGCGCGCGGCCCTCGCGGCGGCCC
>JAQBVH010000479.1 GCA_027623615.1 Planctomycetota bacterium
GGCTGTTCGTGGTCTTTGTGTACACGCCGCTGGCCTGGTTGGGATTGGGGGTGATGCGGCTCTCGTCCCGCCTGCGGAGCTGGCGCATGGTCTGCACCTTGGTCGGTGCCTTCGCGTTCACCTCCGGGCTGAGCGTCCTCGCCGATCTGCAGGATCCGTCGATCGGGGAGTTGAAGCTGGAGGCGCGGGTGCTGATCGCGGAGCTCGATGACGCTCACCGCGCGATGGGCGCTTACCCACCAGAGTTGCCGGCGGCGGCGGATCCTCTGGGCGCGGCCTTCGGCGGCTGGGAATACGAGTGTTCCCAGGACGCGACCGGCTACACCTTGTCCGTAGGGAGCTACAGCACGTCAACCTTCCGCCTCTACTACCTCCCAACGCTCGGGTGGCAAACGGAGTTCCACAACTAGTCACGCGACCGCGGTGGTGGCTTCCTCGAGCGGGCGCGGACGGGATCGAGGCGCCAGGGCCGCCCGTCCGCTTCCTTGGGAATCCACCGTCCCAGCTGGATCCCAGCGCGATGGGCAGGGCCCGGCCTCGACCCGTCTACTGCTCGACCAGCGGGAACGCCGCGCAGTGCTCGCAGTCGCACGCCGGGTCGATCCAGGGGTTGTGCTCGTCGAGGGCGGTCGAGGCGGAGTAGCCCAGGGAGGCCAGGTGCTTGAGGGTCTCCGCGCCCTGCTTCGCCGTGCCCTTGGCCCAGCCCGTCACGTCGGCCTTGGTCAGCCACTCGACGAGCTCGGTGCGCAGGCTGCAGGCCAGGTCGTGGTTGTCGGCCGCCAGGTCCTCGAAGCAGCTCGGGTCCTTGTCCACGTCGTAGAGCTGGACGGTGTGCAGCTTGACCCGCAGCCGGTCGTCGCGCTCGTCGGTGTAGAGCCCCTGCACGAGCAGCCAGTTCTGCTTGCGCACCGAGGCGAAGAAGGCGTTGCCCGCGATCGCGAAGCGGCTCACGGCGCCGACCTCGTCCGGGTTCTCCTCAGCCAGGGCGAGCAGGTTCTCACCCGGGAACTCGAGCCCCGGCAGGCCCGCCACGTCGAGCAGCGTTCGGCCGAGGTCACGCTGCTGAACCGGACGGTTGACCACCACCGCGGACGGCGCACCGGGGAAGGTGATCAGGAGCGGCACGTGCAGCGTGTCCTGCGACAGGCCACGGTGGCTGAAGCCCCAGTTCTCCTTCGGATGGATCATGTTCTCGCCGTGGTCGCCGATAATGGCGACCAGGCCCTGGTCGAGGCGCGGGTGCTTGCGGAAGAGCCGGTCGAGGGCGGCGTCGAAGTAGGTGACCTCTCCGCGGTACTGGGCGACGAGCCTGCGCACGTCGCTGGTCTCCGGCGCCCAGCTCGGGCTCTCGACCTCGGGCGCCGCGTCCTTGGGCTGCTTCCAGTACATGTCCCGGTAGGGCTGGGGCGGCGTGTACGGCGCGTGCGGGTCGAAGGAGTGCAACCAGAGGAACACCGAGCGCTGGTCGGCGGACTCGAGCCACTTCGAGAGCATCTCGATCGTGATCTTCGAGTCGTGCTGCGGCGCGACCGGAGCCGAGAAGCGGTCGAAGCCCTGGGTGCAGCCGCTCCAGCCGAGGTGCACCGCGCTGGTCGCCCCGTAGGTGTGGTAGCCGCCGTCCCGAAAGGCCTCCGCCAGGGTCAGCGCCGCCTCGGTGACCGCGACGTCGTTGCCGATCACGCCGTGGTCGCGCACGGGCACCCCCGTGAAGATCGACACGTGGGTCGGGTTGGTGTTGTTCCCCTCGGACTGGCAATCTAGGAACAGGTAGCCGCGCTCCGCGATCTTGTCGAGGAACGGCGTCCGCGTGCGTCCCCTGCCGAGGATGCCGAGCTGGTCTCCCCGGTGCGTGTCCGAAGTGACCAGGAGCACTGTCTTCGGGTCGCTCTCCAGGCGCGCCAGGCTCGGCACCGCCAGGGCGCAGGCCGCGCCCTCGGCGTCGTCGCTCAGGGCGAAGGTCACCTCGAGCTCCCGACCGTGGGCGTCGGAGGGGGGCCAGTAGGTCACCTCGTCCCACTCGCCGACCGGGACGTCGTAGCGCTGCACCCAGACCTCCGCTCGCCGACGGTCGGCGACCGTGACGTTCAGCTTGAGGTCCTTGACCTTGGTCTGCAGGAACCCGGGGACGCCGAAGGCAAGGTTCAGGCCGGCGTCGCTCAGCGCGGCCGGCACGGTGATCTTGAGCGGTCGGCGCGCGGTCAGGCCCACCGCCCGGCGTTGGTCCAGGCCGATCGCATAGAGGCGCGGCGCGTCGGGCGCAGGCAGCCAGGCCTCGGGCTCCGAGTACCGGAGCTGGATCGACTCGATCTGCGGCGGCACGCTCTGCTTGCCGAAGATCAACGCCAGCGACTTGGCGTTGGCGGAGAACGGACGCGCGTCCTGGAACTCGACCACCACGCTGGTGGACATGTGGCGGGAGTTGCGCGGCAGGTCGCTGGCGTCGGCCGTGCGGACCAGCTCCTTGCCCTTGCTGCCCAGGAGGGCCACGTGCAGGCGCCCGCCCGCCGCGCGCAGCGTGATGACGACCTGGTCGAAGGAGCCCTGGCCCGGCAGGTCCTCCAGCGTCAGCCGTGACGCGTTGGGACCCAGCTTGAGGAGGCCGTCTTCGAGCTTGGCCGCGCCGCCACGGTTGGCCTTGAACTCGGTGAGCTGGCGCCCGCTCCACTCCGCCACGACCCTGGGCTCGAGGTCGACGTCCGTCACCCCCGCCGCCCTCACGACCAGCCGGGTCAGGGAGGAGTCGGCGTACGTCTCCTGCTTGGAGTCGCCGCCGCAGGCGCCGAGTCCGAGGAGCAGGGGAGAGATGAGGAACAGCCGGGAGAACAGCATGGCTCTCGAAAGGTAAGCGATCCGGCGCGCCGAGGCAGGCCGTACCCTGCTGGGCTTACCATGGTCCTCGTTCCGAGACCGCGCGCCGTTCGGCTGTACTTGATGGGGACCGCCTTGACCGGGGCGGCCCATACGGTCACGTTCACCCTGCTCGCGCGCTACCTGGACGCGATCGGGCTGACGAAGACCCAGGTCGGGACGGTGCTGGCCGCGGACGCCTGGGGCAAGGTCCTCGTCGGCCTCCCGGCCGCCCTGATCCTGGCCCGCCGCCCGGCTCGCGGCGTGTTCGTCGCCGCGGCGCTGGTGGGCGGGGCGGCCTACATGGTCCTGCCCCTGGTGAGCGACCTGCGGGCCCTGATCGCGATCAACGGGGTCGCCGGCTTCGCGATGACCCTGCACTACGTGGCGATCGCCCCCTTCCTGTTCCGGCACAGCGCCCCGGACGAGCGCGCCAAGGTGTTCGGATTGGCCGAGGCCGTGCGCACCCTGGCCGCGGTGGTGGGGGCCTTCCTGGCGGGCCGCTTCGTGGCGGGTTGGCAGGCTGATCTGGGGGGCGAGGCGGTCGCGACCGGTTGGGCGATCAGCGCCGCCGGGTTCCTGGCCGCCAGCTCCGCGCTGATCTACGCCCGGATCGAGGACCGGCCGCCGGACCTGGCGGCCGACGTGCCGCTGTTGCCTGTCCTGCGGCGCCACCGGGCCCTCTTCGCGCGATTCGCGATTCCCCAGTTCGTGATCGCGTGCGGCGCGGGGTTCTGCATTCCGTTCCTGCCCCTCTACTTCAAGGACCGCTTCGAGCTTGAGCCCGGCGCGTGGGGCAACCTGTTCGCCGGCGGCCAGATCATGATGACGGCGGGGTTCCTGCTGACTCCCAGAATCCTGGCGCGGCTGGGGTTCGTGAAGAGCATCGTGGCGATCGAGCTGTCCTCGATCCCGTTCTTCCTCTTGCTCGCGTTCACGGGCAACCTGCCCCTGGCGATGTTCGCGTTCCTGATGCGTGGCGCGCTGATGAACTCGACCCACCCCATCCACAAGAACTTCATGATGGCGGCCACCCCGGCGGGGGCGCGCGAGGCGCAAACCGGGCTCAACGCGACCCTCTGGGGGGTCGGCTGGGTCGTCGGACCCTCGCTCGCGGGCTGGGTGCTCGACACGACGGGCGATGACTACTCGATCCTGATGC
>JAQBVH010000480.1 GCA_027623615.1 Planctomycetota bacterium
CTGCGCCTGCCCATCTCCGTGAAGCGCGCGGCGAAGGGCGCGGTCCCGGTGGTCATCGCCGGCGCCCAGGTCGAGCCGCGCCCCTTGAGCGAGCAGGAGCGGCGCGGCGGCAACCAGTCCGCGACGGGCACCGCGCGCAGCGCGCAGGTCAGCGACCAGGCGCGCGAGCTCTATCGCGCTCTCTGCGTCAACTGGCCCGACGAGCTCGAACGGCAGCGCGCGCACTGGCGCGCGCACCTCGCGCGCACGGCGCACCTGGAGTGCGACGACGACCCCGCCCTCGAGCGCGCGTTCCTGTGGTCGAAGATCGCGATCGAACGCTGCTGGGTGAACGTGGACGGGGTCGGGCGCACGCTGGTCGCCGGCCTCGGCCCCTCGTACGGCGGCGAGCGACCGGGCTTCGCCTGGTTCTTCAACGGCGACGCGCTCGTCGCGACGCGCGCGCTCGCGGCGCTCGGTGACTACGCGGGTTGCCGCGACGTCTTCCGCTTCGCGGCGAGCACCCAGCGCGCGGACGGGAAGATCGCCCACGAGATCTCGCTGTCGGCGGGCCTGTGCGACTGGTTCGAGGACTACCCCTACGCTTACTACAAGGGGCAGCAGACGCCGGGCTTCGTCAACTGCCTCGAACACTACGTCACGATCAGCGGCGACCTCGAGCTCGCACGGGAGCTGTGGCCGAACGTGCTGCGCGCGGTCGAGTGGTGCCTCACGACCCTCGACGACCAGGGACGGATGCAGGTCCCGCTCGCCGGGATCGCGGCGGTCGAAGCTGGGCCCCTGGCCGGGCGTATCCAGACCGAGTCCTACCTGCAGGGCATCTGGTGCAACGCCGCCTTCTCCGTGCAGTTCCTGGCACAGCGGATCGGTGAGCCTCTCCCGGAGGGCTGGGAGGCGCTGGGGCTGCAGGCCCGCCGCGGGCTGCTCACCTTCTGGCGCGAGGACCTGGGTCGCTTCGGCTTCGCGCACCTGGACGACGGTCCTTGCGATGACCTGTCGGCCTACGTCGCGCTGCAGCTCTCGCGCTTCCAGGGGCAGGCGGCCCACCTGCGCAGCAGCCTCCAGCAGAACCGGCCCGAGGTCATGGCCGACTGGGGCGCGCGCATGTTCGCGACGACGAGCGAGGTCTACGACCCCGAGCACTACAACACCGGCAGCGTCTTCCCCTACCTGACCAACTTCAGCGTGCTGGCGCTCTTCGCGAGTGGGTACCCCGAGGCGGGCTGGCCCGTGCTGCGAGGGCAGGTCGACCTCGACGGAATCGGCGGGCTGGGCTACCTGCCCGAGTTCCTCGCGGGAGATCGCGCGAGGCTGCTCCCTCGTTCGGTCCCGCACCAGGTCTTCAGTCAGACCACGATCCTGCAGGGCGTCCTCTTCGGTCTGCTCGACCTGGTGCCCGAGGCGACTGGTCGGCTGTGCACGAACGTCTCGCTTCCACCGGGGATGCGACGGATCGCCCTGCGCGGGATCGCCGTCGGCGAGCGACGCGCCGATCTCGTCGTCAACCGCGCGCGGCAGGGGGACTGCGAGGTGCTGCGACTGCGGCTCGAGTCCTCCCTCGGCGCCGTCGCCTTCGTCCCCGGCGTCACGTTGCCCCGCGGCTCCCTGCCGGTCATTGGCGTCCTGCGGGGCGACGGACTGGAGCTCTCCGTCCAGCTCGAGGAGACGGGCCGCAGCATGCGCCTCGTCCCCACCGACGGCGGGCTCACGGGGACGACCTTCGAGGCAGAGTTCCTCTATCGCCCGGGCCCCACCCTCGACCTGGTGTCGCCGGTCGTGCTCGACGCGCCCTCCTACGCGCCGCGGCTGGTCGACGTCGTGGAGCGCGAGGACGGCGTCGCCTATACGATCGCCGGCCCCGCCGGCACGACCTGGAACGACCTCACCTTCCCGCCCGGGGAAGGCTTCACCGAGACCACGCTCACCCTGCGCCGCGATGACGCCTGACGATCCCCGCCCCCACCTCGCCGTCAGCGTGCCGCGCCTCGCGGACCTGCCCCTCGACGAGATCGACGCGACCGTCGCGCGTACGCGGACGACCGGCGAGGTCGTGTACGCCGCGTCGATCGAGACGTGGACGCCCTCCATCGCAGGCTGGACACCCGGGGAGTCCCTGGTGCTCCCGTTCCCCTTGACGCACGAGGCGCTGGAAGCCGACGCCCCGCGCGTGCGCTTCGAGTGGGACGGTCGCACCCTGCGCGCGCAGGTCGCGTGGGCCCAGGGCACCGACGCCTTCGGGCTCGGCGAACAGGTCGGCGGCCTGCGTCGCAACGGGCGCAGCTACCTGCTCTGGAACAGCGACGCCTGGTGCTACGGCGAGCAGACGCCGGCGCTCTACCAGTCGCACCCCTTCGTGCTGGCGCTGAAGCCGGACGGTGGTGCGCTCGGGATCATCGTCGACAGCCCGGCCCGGGCGACGGCGTTGGTGGCCGACGACGGGGTGGAGTTCGCCGTCGAGGGCGAGCCCTGCGTCGTGCACCTCATCGACGCGGACGCCCCGGCCGAGGTGCTCAAGGCCCTCGCCGCCATGATCGGCACGGCCGCGCGGCCGCCGCGCTGGGCTCTCGGCTACCACCAGTGCCGCTGGTCCTACGAGAACGAGAGCGAGGTGCGCGAGGTCGCCACCCGCCTGCGCGCCGAGCGCGTGCCCTGCGACGCGATCTGGTTCGACATCGACTACATGGACCGCTGGCGCGTCTTCACCTGGAACGAGGAACGCTTCGGTGATCCACGCGGCTTGATCGAGGAGCTCGAGGACCAGGGCTTCCACTCGGTCGCGATCGTCGACCCCGGCATCGCGGTCGCAGGCGACAACCCGGCCTGCGTGAGCGGCCTCGCGGGACGCCACTTCCTCGAGGACGCCTCCGGTCAGCCCGTGCAGGGCCGCGTGTGGCCGGGCGTCTGTCACTTCCCCGACTTCACACGCGGCTCGACCCGCGCGTGGTGGGCGTCGCTCGTGAAGGAGCTTGTCGAGGAGAGCGGGCTGCACGGGCTGTGGAACGACATGAACGAGCCCTCGGTCTTCCGCACGCCGGCGCGCACCCTGCCCGACGACACGCGGCACCGCGGCCTCGGCGGCGGGGATCACGTCAAGTTCCACAATCTCTATGGCCAGCTCATGTGCGAGGCGACCCTCGCCGGCGTGCGCGCCGCGCGCCCCGACGCGCGTCCGTTCGTCTTGACCCGCGCGGCGCACCTCGCCTCGGGCCGCCTGGCCGCGACCTGGACCGGCGACAACATGAGCCGCTGGGAGGACCTGCGCTGGGCCGTGCCGATGGTGCTGAGCCTGGGCCTCTCTGGCCAGCCCTTCAGCGGTCCGGACCTGGGCGGCTTCTACGGGGACCCGGACGAGGAGCTCTTCGTGCGCTGGTTCGAGGTGGGCGCGCTGCTGCCCTTCTGCCGCGGCCACTCGGAGAAGACCTCGTGCCGCAAGGAGCCCTGGAGCTTCGGCAAGGCTCCCCTGGCCCACGTGCGCGCCAACCTGGAGCGACGCATGCGCCTGCTGCCTGTATTCGTCACCCTCTTCGAGGAGGCGCACCGCACGGGCCTGCCGATCTGTCGTCCGCTGTGGATGCTCGATCCCGAGCTACGCGCGATCGACGACGCGTTCGCCCTCGGCACGGACCTGATCGCGGCGCCCGTGCTCGAGCCAGGCGTCACCTCGCGCGAGGTCCCCCTGCCCGCGTCCGCCGGGAGCTGGTTCGTCCACGCAGGCGACGGCACGCGGCTCGAGGGAGCGTCGGCCCGCATCGACGCCCCCCTCGGCACCTGCCCGCTGCTCGCCCGCGGCGGCAGCGTGATCGTCGAGGGGGCGACACGCCTGCACACCGGAGAGCCGGACACCGAGCGGTTGTGGCACGTCTACCTCGATGGGAACGGGCGGGCTGAAGGCCATGTCGTCGAGGACCTGGGCGAGGGCAGTGACGGTCCCATGCTCGAGCGTCGCATCCTCGTCGAGGTGCGCGGCGCGCGCTTGAGCGTGGATTTGCTCGACCAGGGCTCGCTCGCG
>JAQBVH010000481.1 GCA_027623615.1 Planctomycetota bacterium
GGGTCGCAGGCCATGGCCATCGCGATCATCACGCGCTGACGCATGCCGCCGGACAGCTGGTGCGGGTACTCGTCGACGCGCTGCTCAGGGGCCGGGATACCCACCTTCTCGAGCATGTCGATCGCGCGCGCCCGCGCGGCCTCCTTGTCGAGGCCCTGGTGCAGGCGCACGGTCTCCATGATCTGGTTGCCGACTGTGTAGACCGGGTTCAGGGCCGTCATCGGCTCCTGGAAGATCATCGCGATCTCGTTGCCGCGGATCTCGCGCATGCGCTCGTCGTCGGCGTCGAGCAGGTTCTCACCGCGGAAGCGGATCTGCCCGCCCTCGAACTTGCCGGGCGGACGCGGGACGAGCTGCATGACCGACAGGGCGGTCACGCTCTTGCCGGAGCCCGACTCCCCCACCACGCCCAGGGTCTCGCCCTCGAGCAGCTTGTAGCTCACGCCGTCGACGGCCTTGGCGCAGCCCTCTTCGGAGTAGAAGTAGGTGCGCAGGCCGTCCAGCTCGAGCAGGACCTTGGCTCCGGTGTTCTGGGAGGCGTCCGTCACAGCTTCATCTTCGGGTCGAGGGCGTCACGGATCGCGTCACCGACGAGGTTGTAGCAGGTGACGGTGAGGAAGATCAGGATCCCGGGGAACAGCTGGATCCACCAGTAATCGACGTTGCGCGACTCGTTGACGAGCGAGCCCCAGGAGGCCTCGGGTTCGCGCGTACCCATCCCCAGGAACGACACGGCCGACTCGGTCAGGATGCCCGACGCGACGCTGAAGGCTGCGGCGACGAGCACAGGGCTCATCGCGTTGGGCAGGACGTGCCGGAATATCGTGCGCATGTCGGAGAAGCCCAGCGCGTTCGCGGCGAGGACGAACTCTTGCTCGCGCAGCCTGAGGAACTCTCCGCGCACGAGCCGCGCAGTCCCCGTCCAGCGAATCAGCGCGATCACGATCACGATCGTGAAGATCGGGTGGACGGAGTCCGGGTTCGTGAACGCCATCGCCGCCAGGATCAGGAAGAAGGCGGGCATCGACTGGATGATCTCGATCGCACGCATGATCAGCGTGTCGATCCAACCGCCGAAGTAGCCGGCGATCGAGCCCATGACCACGCCAATCACGGTCAGGAGGACCGCCGAGAGGATGCCGACCATCAGGCTGATGCGACCGCCCCAGAGCAGGCGCGTGAAGAAGTCGCGGCCGGTGGAGTCCGTGCCCAGCCAGCGCCGGCCCACGGCATTGCGCGCAGGCTCGTAGGGCAAGACGGTGATGGGCGTGACCTCCGCGGTGACGCCGGCTGTCTCGCCCGACGTCCCCGCGCCACGCCGGCCGTGGACGTAGTGCCCCTCCTCGTTGATCTCGGAGGCCTCCCGCTTCCAGGTCGGCGGGCGGAGGTCCTCCTCCCGGTGCTGCTCGGCGAAGCCGAAGGTCACCCAGGGCCAGACTGGGCTGGACTCGTTGTCCGGCGCGTCGATCGTCATCCCGTCCTTCACGAGCACCAACGCGCCCGAGGCCAGGTCTGACTTGAAGGGCGCGGCGTCGAAGGCCCCGGCCGTGTCGTAGAACGGCAGCGTGCTCCAGAGGAACGCGAGGAGGCCGCTCGCGCCAAGCACGATCGCCAGCTTACGGCGCCGCCAGCGGCGGATCTTCTCGCGCTCGCCCGCCAGGAGCAGGCTGTTCAGCAATCGGTTCCAGAGGGGCCAGAGCAGGATGAACACCCACAGCACCATGAAGAACATCTCGGTCTTCGAGATGGACTCCCACATGGGGTAGCTCTTCTTGGCCACCAGGATCTTCTTGGTCGCCTTGTCCTCCTCACTGTCCACGGCGGGATCCCAGGCGGCCAAGCCCGTGCGGAATCCAGATGAGAGGCCCTGCGCCTCTACGATCTTGGCCAAGGCCGCAGCACGATCGCCGCCAGCCAGGTCCGTCCGCGCGTCCTCCATCAGCGACACGAACATGTCAAAGCCGTCCGCCTCGACCTTGGCCTCGTCGAGCTTGGTGTGGGCGGCCTCGGTATCCTCGGCCTCGAGGGCTGTGATGGCCGCATCCAACAGCTTCCCGAAGGAGCGCAGACCGCCAGCCAGGGTCTTGGCCTGACCCGCCTTGACCTTGGCAGTCTCCTCGTCGCCGCCATGGAAGGCCTGCTCGGCCGCCTTCAGCAGCGACACGTACCCGTCGACCGCCACGGCGTCCTCGGGAGGGAGGTGGCGCCGGATGATCTCGACCCGGTTCCAGGCGGCGCCAAACTCCTCGACGATCGCGTCGGTGCGTGTGCGCTTGAGGTCGACACCTTCGTTCGCGTCCTCGTCACCAGTCGAAATCGAGACTCGCTCGATCAACGCCGTCGAGTACTCGTCGTCGGTCTGCTCGAGTAGCTTGCCGACCTCACTGGCAACGACGCGCAGGGAGGTGGTTGCGCTCTTGTAGCCGCCCAGGTCGATCGACTCCAAGACGTAGGGTCGGTCGTTGGCGATCAGGGGCGCGTAGATCGCCAGGGCGTAGAGCAGCGCAAGGACTGCCATGCCCAGCTTGAAGAGCTTGCGCCTGCCGAGCTGCTCGATGACGAGGTCCCAGTAGTCCTTCGAGTAGACCTGCGCCTGGAAGGACTCAGCCTGGACGTCGCGCTCCGCCTGGGTGCCCCCGGCCTGGATGGGATCAGTCATGGCGGATCCTCGGGTCGACCAGGGAGTAGGTGATGTCGGACAGGAGAATGCCCAGCTGGGTCATGATCCCGACGAACACGGTCGTGGCCATCACGATGTTGAAGTCGCGCTTGAGTAGGCCCTCGTAGGCATACTTGCCCATTCCGGGGATGTCGAAGACCGACTCGACGATGATCGAGCCGCCGATCAGGATCGGCAGGATCGATGCGAGCAGGGTCAGCACCGGGATCATCGAGTTGCGTAGGGCGTGTTTGTAGATCACGACCCTCTCCGAGAGACCCTTGGCCCGCGCGGTCCGAATGTAGTCCTGGCGAATGACCTCGAGCATGCCGGCGCGCATCTGCCGTGAGAGGTAAGCCAGACTGCCGTAGGTCAGGGTCGCCACTGGCAGGATGCAATGCAGGACGACGTCCCAGCGATACTGCCAGGGGCCGAAACTCTCGGAGTCCTTGTCGTGCAACCCGATGATGGGCAGCAGGTCGAGCCCAGTGGCGCCGAAGATCAGCACCAGCATCAAGCCTGCCCAGAAGGTCGGGACCGAGTAGAGGATGAACAGGCCGATGGTGACCCCGGCATCGAGGCGCGTGCCTTGACGGCGCACCGAGAAGATGCCGAGGGGCAGCGCGATCAAGTAGCTGAGCATCACCGCGACCAAGGACAAGGGCACGGTCACCTTGAGCCGCTTCAGCAGCTGAGGGGCAACCGCGGTGTTGGCCTGCATCTCGTCGCCCAGCTCAAACAGGAGGAGACCACCCCAAGGTGCCTTACCACTGTTCTGCACCCGCGTCCCGCCGCCCTCGGTGTAGTACCAGGCGAACCAGCTGCGCATCAGCGCCGTCCTACCGATGTCGTCCAACCGCTCCTGAGGCGGCGCGGGGGTGTGGCCCGTCGCCTCCACGAGCGCGGCGTGGACCCGGTCGATCGCTGCCCCGCGGGTGTCGATCTCGAGCCGGAGGTCGTAGAAGGTCGACAGCAGCGCGGGGTACCCCTCCTCGCCCGCATCGATCAGTCGCTTGCGGGCAGCATCCCACTCGTCAGCCTTCTCCTCGTCCGCCAGCGCGAAGCGATCCGCGTCCATCGAGTTGCGGTCGCCGTCGGAGGTCTGCGGCAGGTAGTCGATCTTGAGAGGGTGGCCCTCCGCAGCGGTCGAGCCGTCCTGCAGCTCCACCTCCACGACCTTGCGCTCCCCGTAGGGCGAGCTGAACCAGTCGTGGCCATCCCGTGAGAAGTTGACCGGACCGATGTAGTCGAGGAACTGGATCACCGGGTGGCGGTCCAACCCGTGCTCGATCCGGAAGGCGTCGACCTTCGCCTCGACGTCGGACCCCTGGGACATG
>JAQBVH010000482.1 GCA_027623615.1 Planctomycetota bacterium
GTGTAGACCCGCCCGTCGGGCAGCGTCATCGCGCTCGGCTTGCCGTCCGTGATCATGATGATCTGGCGCATGTCCTTCTTCTGCACGCCGAGAATCCGGCGCGCGATCTCGATCCCCTCTGCGGTGTTCGTGTGGAAAGGACCGACCTGAGCCTTCGCGAGCTGTGAGAGCGGGATCTCCTGAGCGCGGTCCCCGAAGGTGACGACGCGCAGCGAGTCGCCCGGAAATTGCGTACGAATGAGGTGGGAAAGCGCCAATGCCACCCGCTTGGCCGGGGCGAAGCGATCCTCGCCGTAGAGCACCATCGAGTGGGACACGTCGAGCATGAGGACGGTCGCGCACGACGAACGATACTCGGCCTGGTGCACCATCAGGTCGCCGTAATCGAGGTTGAGAGGAACGCTCAGCCCCTCGCGCTCGATGGCATTCTTGAGTGTCGCCGGGATGTCGAGGTTCATCGTGTCGCCGAACTCGTAGGGCTTCGACGCGGCGTCGGCCTCCACACCGGTCGCCAGATGCGGCGTGTCGTGCGATCCCGCGGTCGCCTTGCCCAGCGCTGACAGCAGCCCCTTCAGCGCGCGGTATCCCAGGAAGTCCATCCCCTTCTGAGTCAGGTTGAACTGGACCTGCTGAGCCGCCTGCTTCGCCTCGTCGATCTGGCCCTGACCCGTGACGTCGTACGTCGCGCCGGGGATCTGGGGGTTGCCCGTCTCGATGTTGTTGTATCCCTCTTCGACCATCCTCTGGATGAGCTCGTCGAGCAGTTTCGCGAGCTCCTCCCGGACGTGCTCGTCACCCTCGCCCTCACCCCTGAGCTCTTCGATCATTTCGGGGGTGAGCTGACCGCTCTCGATGAGTGCCTTGAGGAGCGCGTTTTTGAGCGCATCCGTCGAGTTGGTCTCCTCGTCACCGGACCATCCCCAGTAAGGGTGATAGTGGGGCCCGCCGGCGAAGCCTCCGTCCATCAGGAAGTCGGACAGGTGCTCGAGGAGCGACTGGAGGTTGAGGGCGTCCAGCCACTTGCCCTTGTATTTCGAGTACGTCGTGAAGCGCATGACACCATCCTAGGGGGCGGGGTACCTTCCCGCCATGAAGTCCAACCCACCTCCAGTCGAGTCCTACGCGGAGCTGCGTAGAGCCCTCCTGAGCCACTACGACGAGCATCAGCGCAGCTTGCCCTGGCGTGGTGAAACCGATCCGTATCGGATCTTGGTCTCAGAGGTGATGCTGCAGCAGACGCGAGTGGAGACGGTCCAGGAGTACTACGAGGCGTGGCTGCGACGGTTCCCCGATGTCACTTACCGCGAGCATGACCCAGGTCTAACCGTGAGCTTGACCCACCCCCCTCGGGGCCGTGGATCAGTATTCGGTACTGGGATCGATTGCGCTACTTCCTCCGCTTTCGGGGTGGGGTTGGAGGGGTGATCCCTGGGCGCTGGCGGCTACGGTAACTGTCACCCTCGATGACGACTTGGTAGGCGTTGTGCGCGAGGCGGTCGAGGGCGCTCTGGGCCAGGATGGGATCATCGAAGAGGGGGATCCATTCGTCGATGGCGCGATTGGAAGTAACGATGGTGGAGGAGCGGCGATGGCGCTCGACGATGACCTCATAGAAGTCGCTGGACTGTTGGGCGTTGAGGCGGCGCAGGCCGAAGTCATCGAGGATCAGGAGGTCCGGGGCGAGCAGGCTGCGCAGGACCCGCTCGGTGGAGTTATCGGCCCTGGACTGATGGATGAGTTTGAGGAGCGCATCGCTTCTCATGAAGAGGACGCGATGCCCGGCGCGGCAGGCGCTGTGGCCGAGGGCGGAGGCGAGGAAGGTCTTGCCGACGCCCACCGGCCCGAGGAAGAGGACATCCTCGTGGCGTTCGAGGAAGCCGAGGCCGAGGAGGTCCCGGACGCGGTCCCGATCGAACGTGACGGGGGCGTCCCAGTCGAAGTCCTCGAAGGTGTGGGTCTCGTCGAAGCCAGCGCGGTCGAGGCGGGTGGTGAGGTTCTTGTTCTCGCGGCGGTCGATCTCGTCCTGAAGGGCGAGTTCGAGGAAGTCGAGCACGCCCAGGGACGTCTTCTGGGCGTAGGCTGCTCGGTCCGGAAGGGTGGGGATCATGCCGGAGAGCTTGAGCCGCTTGAGGACGGCCCGGAGGCTGAGTTTCACATCGGGCACGGTGGATCTCCTTAGGTCGAGGGGTGGGTGAAGCTCCCTGAGGGGCGCTGGAAGCGGAGCTGGATGGGGATGACCGGCGTGGAGCCTTCGGACTCCTTGGCCGTCGCGAGCCGGTCGAGATCCTGGAGCAGGATGGACTCGACCCGGTGGATGTTGAGCAACTGGAACGCGAGGGCGCGGCGGCAGGCCCAGTCGAGGCGGTGCCAGCCGTATTTGGTGCCCAGGCGCATGAGCTTCTGGGCCTGGCGGATCTTGGCCCAGGGGACGGTCCCGGAGAGGAGTTCGGTCATGAACGCCCCGAGGTGCGTGCCGTGCTCCTGGGCCTGACGGATCATGCGCGCCGGGTCGCGCAGGGCGTAGGCGGTGAGCTCCTTGGGGTAGTCGTCATAGTCGGTGGAACGGGCTCCCGGCGGTCTGCGGGCATGTGTCTTGACCAGGGTTCCGTCCGCATAGATGCGCACGAGCTTGGAGTCACCGCGGACCCAGACCGTGCGGCCGAGGAAGGCGTGGGGGACGGAGTACAGGGCCCGCTGGAAGCTGACGTGGTGGTCGGGGTGGACCTTGTACTCGCCCCAATGGGGTGGATCGAAGCGCTCGCCCTCGAACGGCAGCAGGCGGGCCCGCTCCACGTTCTCGAACACGGCAAGCGGCCTCTGACGAGTCGTGCCGTGGATGCGCATCCCGGCGGTCTGGGCGCACCAGCGCAGGGCCTCGCGCTGGACGTGCGCCAGATCGAGCCAGCTCTCGCCGCGGAAGAAGCTCTCGCGAACATAGGGTACCGTTCGCTCCACGACAGGCTTGCCTTTCGGATCCCGGGAGCGCGTCGGGTCGATGACAAAGCCCCGGTGGCGGGCGTACTCCTCGAAGGTCCGCTGGGAGACGGGCTCGTAGCGGTCCGCCTTCTTGATGGCGGCCTTCAGGTTGTCGACGACGACCCGGGAGGCCACCCCGCCGAACCACTGCCACGCGTCCTCCAGACCGCCCAGGACGTCAGGCAGCTTCTGCGAGAACGTGACGTGGACGTACTGGTGCCGGCTGTGGACGAGGACCACCACCAGCGCCCAGGCCAACCGTCGGCGTCCGGTCTCGGGGGCGGGCACCAGCCCCAACCTCCCGAAGTCCACCTCGGCCAGTTCTCCCGGCGCGCACTCTGCCATCCGCACTGTCGTGCGCTGGCTCCGGCCGAACCCGCAGTGTTTGACCGCGAACCGATGCAGCGTGGTGTACGGCACCTGCACGCCTCGCCGATCCAGGAGCTCCTGGACCTTCGTGAGCCGCAGGCCCCGCTTCTCTCCAGGCGGCGGCTCCAGCCAGTCGCGGATCGTCTCCAGGTGGCCGACCAGATCCTCCTCCACCGCCCCAGGACCCCGGTCCCCTGAGGGTCGGTGGCGCCCATAGACTTCCGCCGCCAGCGCCTCGGTCGGCACGATGGTGCCCGGTTCCCACCCCAGGCTCCTCGCCGTCCGCACGTAGCCGCGGATCGTCTTCCTGCCATGACCGGTCGCGCGGGCCACCGCCCCCTGGCTCTCGCCCCGACCGATCCGCTCCAGTACTGCCAAAATCTCCCACATGGCCACCTCCCGATAGGCCATCCGCACACCTCCCGGCTTGGGTTAGGCGCGAAGATGGCTCGGGTGGCCCCGAGGGGGGTGGGTCAAGCTCGTGGTAAACTCGCCCTACCCTGGGTCATGCTCCTGGTTATTTCCCCCTCTCACATGGGTCATGCTCGTGGGTAATGACACCCGACCTGGACAGCTTGGCATCGGCGGACCTCGACGAAGTGCTCCGGGCCTGGGAGGGACTCGGCTACTACAGCCGGGCCCGAAACCTCC
>JAQBVH010000483.1 GCA_027623615.1 Planctomycetota bacterium
GGCAGGACACCCCGCTCGACGAGCCGTCGCTGGAGCGTGCCTTTCCGGGCGCGACCCGTGAGGACCGCTGGGCGACCGGGGTCGAGCTGGAGGACCTGAGGCGCGGATTGATCCAGTACTTTGAGTTCTTCGAGGACATGGATTGGCCAAGGGAGCGAATCGCCGCGCTCTGGAGCTTTCAGGTCACCGACGCGGTCGAGCTGGAGATGGACCCCTCCAGCGGTCGGGTGCCGCTGCCTTTCGACCTGCTGATCGACCCGTCGACCGGGCTGGGCGATCTTCCCGCGGACTCGTACGACACGGAGCTGGAGGCCGCTGCCAAGCAGGTCGCCAACACCCTGGATGGGTTCGGGTTGCAGGCCAACCTCATGGCGGGAGCGACAGGCCCGGTCTCCGGCGGTGAGGTGGCGCTGTACCGCATCGACACCACCGGCGTGGAGCTGGGCTTGGAGCTGGAGGTCTGGGAGGACCGCCACCTGCTCCTGAAGCCGGAGGAGCTGCCCTTGGAGCCCGGCAGCACCTACGCCGTCGTGGTGAGGGAGCTGAGGGCAGGGAACGGCAGCCTCGTGGAGCCCATGACCGTGAACCGTCTGATCATGCTGGACAGCCCGCTTGCGGTGGACGGCGTCTCTCAGGTCGGCGGGCTCGATGACCCGGACGCCGAGCGCTTGGAGAGGGTGCGGCTCGAGCTCGATCCGCTCCTGGACCAGCTCGGGAGGGACACTGTGCTTGCCGCGTGGCCCTTCACCACGATGGATCCGGCGCCTCGGCACCGCGAGGACGTGACCCGCGCGGCCTCGCTGGGGCGCGAGCCCAACGTGGAGATCGAGTGGCGGCGCCCGGCCTACCACCTGTGGAAGGACGACGCTCTCGACACCCTGTTCCCGCCACCGCTGAACCCCGCGGACGAGTTCTACATCGGTCGGATCTGGGGGGTTGGTGAGGTCGTCCAGGGTACGGTCGACTCGCCCTCGTTTCTGGATGAGACGACCCGTCGATGGACGGGGGTGGCCGACCCGCAGCCCATCAAGTTTCTGGCGACGCTGCCGAGCGACCCCGATCCGGACAAGCCCATCCTGATCTTCGGGCACGCCATCGTGACCGACCGGCGCTTCTTGCTGACCATCGCCGGAGAGCTTGCCCTGAGGGGCTTTACCAGCGTCGCAATCGACTTCCCCTACCACGGGGATCGCACGGCCTGTGTGGAAGCCAGCCTGGTCGCCGTGCCCAACTTCTTCCCCGAGGGTCTGCAGCCGATCCTCGGCTTCGAGGAGGACCTCATCTGGCTTCCCCCCTGTGTCAGCGGCGACAAGGCCAGCTGCGGGGACTTCGGCGAGTGCCTGGACGAAGCGGGGAACCCCGAGGATTTCAGCACCTTCCCCATCATCGACATGAAGCCCGCCTCGGGGGCCGCGTTCATGGACATGGATGACCTGCCCCACATCCCGGACCACTTCCGGCAAGCGCTCGTGGACCTCGGCGCCCTGCAGCACGCCATCCAGGAGGGCGCCTTCGAGCCCGTGTGGGGCTCGTCGCTGCCGCGGAACCGCTTCGTCTACATGGGGCAGAGTCTCGGCTCCATCATCGGCAGCGTCTATGTCAGCCAGACTCCGGAGGTCGAAGCGGCAGTCTTCAACGTGCTGGGTGCCGACCTTGTAGACCTCTTCAGCGCCTCGACCTACTTTGGACCCCAGATCGACGCATTCATGGTCGAGCACGAGCTCGAGGACGGCAGCTGGGAGCAGGAGCGCTTGCTGAACGTCGCGAAGTGGCTCGTGGACAGCGTCGACCCCCACGGCATCAGCCACAGCTACCGTCTGGACCCCCGGCCTCTGCTCATCCAGATCGACCGAATCGACGAGCACACCGGGGACCTCATCATCCCCAACTTCACTACGGAGGGCTTCCAGGCCCGCAGCGGGATCGAGATGGTCGCCTACCCCTCGGTGCTGCACGCGGACCTCATCGTGCCCGGCGTAGGGGACGCGATGCTCCGGGACGCCGCGGACTTCCTGGACGAGGGCACGCCTTGATCCTCCTCTCCGTGGCCTACGCCGGCGCCTACGAGCTGGTCTACCAGGACGTGGAGAGCGCGGGCATGGGGCACGCCGGGGTCAGTGCCACCACGAGCCCGTGGCGCAACCCGGCAGGGCTTGTCGGAGAAGGAGCCGTTGCGTCCACTGACGGCTTCGGCATCCGCTCCCAGGTGCGGGCTCAGGCCCTGCAAACCGCCTACGACGCGCCCTGGGAGGCATCTACAGAAAATCCGCTGGCCCTCGCCCCGAGCCTTGGATTCTCTGTCGGTGGAATGGCCTGGAGTGCGGGTCTGGTTGCGAATGTGCCCTTCGCCGGTGGGCTCCGTTGGCCCTCGGACTGGCCTCGCCGCTTCGAGGTCGTCTCGTCCTCGACCCGCGTCTACCGGCTCTCGCCTTTTGTCGGAGCGCAACGAGGACCCCTGGCGGTGGCGGCAGGGCCGCACGTCGACGTCGCCACCCTCTCTGTCGAGAAGGCGACCCATCACGTCTCCGAGGAGGGCGCGGTCGCACTCCAGCTGGCTGGGCGGGGCCTTGGAGTAGACCTGGCCCTGCACCTGGACCTGGACACGGTCGATCTGGGGCTGGTTGTTCGCTCTCGCAGCCGGGTCGGGCTGGCCGGGCTCGCCGACTTCGATGTGCCCCCCGAGTTCGCGGCGTCCTACCCCGACCAGACCGTGAGCTCGGAGTTGACCCTCCCGGATCTGGTGGTCCTTGGGGTGGGGTGGAGGCACCTCAGGATGGACCTGGCGCGGACGAGCTGGTCCGTCAACCAGCAGCTGGTCTTCGACTTCGAGAGCTCCGAGGACCTGGTCCAGCACAACCGCTGGTCGAACAGCTGGGCGCTGCGGGTCGGGGGAGAGCAGCCTCTTGGCCCCCTTCAGGTTCGCGGCGGCCTCTACGTGGACGGCCTCACGGGCGCTCCGGTGCCCGCCGAGACGCTCTCCCCGGCCTCCCCGGATTCTGAGCGGATCGGCTTGACGTTGGGCGTTGGTGGATCGATCGTGGATCGTGTGAGCGTCGACGCGTCCATCGAGCACCTCCGCCTGTTGCAGCGAAGCTCCGAGAGCCCCGACGCAGCCGAGGCCGCCTACTTTGGCTCGGCCTGGGTTGTCGGGCTTGGCGTTCAAATTCGCTAGAGGGTCGCAACTCGACTTTCTTCGCAGCCGGCACTTCGCCCCACCTTCAGTCCTTTAAAGGGTAAGTAGCCAAGGGATTGAAATCAAAGTTCGAGTTCGGCCCAAGCGTGACGAAATGACCAGATTAGGTTATTTGGTCATATGAAGAATCTCCTCGATGAGCTCACCGAACGCGACGGGGACGAGCGAAAGCGACTGACGCGACGTCGCATCGTGCGCGCTGCGACAGAGGCCATCGTGCGACATGGATACCGGCGCGCGAGCGTGGACTCGATCGCCAGGACCGCTGGGATCGCCAAGGGCACCATCTACCTCTACTTCCCTTCCAAGGTGGATCTGCTGGTCGGGGTGCTGCGTTCCGAGCGCCGCCAGCAGCTCGAGCAGCTGCTCCCCAAGCTCCGACGGGACCTGGCCCCCGAGGTCCGCCTGCGGGTGTGGTTGGAGGAGGAGCTGAGGACCCGGGCGCGCATGCCGGTGACGGCGCTGGCCATCTCCGGGGAGGACGAGGTGCGAGCGGCGCTGGAGCAGGTGGAGCCCGCCGCGCGAGGGCGTCTGCTGGGCATTGCTCCCGCCTTCGTCGAGCACCTGGTCCGCGCGGGGCCCTGGGCGGAGGAAGGGGTCTCGGAGCGCGTGGCCGTGCTGTTGGCCGTGGTCTACGCCGGAGTGCCGGAAGAGCGTCTGCGCGGCGGCCTCAGCCCGGACCAGTTCGCGATCACGCTGGCCCGGCTTCTGGTCGAGGGAATCAGCGGCGCCCCCGCGGCCACCGCACCGCCGAGTCCCTGGTTTTAGCGGGTCGAGACGTCCCGGAGGGTCAGGG
>JAQBVH010000484.1 GCA_027623615.1 Planctomycetota bacterium
GAAGCTGGGCCGCTCGGTGAAGAGCGTCGTCTCCAAGGCTCATCCCCTCGGCCTGCGCAAGGACGCCTCGCGCCTGCGCGAGATGGGCCGGCAGAACGTCAGCCTGCGCTATCGCGAGCGCGACGACGAGGACGATGGTCTCGATCAGGACCAGGTCCAGGCCTAGCGCCGCACCGTCAGGTGCGGCGCCAAACAACACTCCCGCCTCCGCAGGAGGTAGGCGGCGCCAACGGGGTCGCACGGGAGGCTGCGCCGTGGGCGCAGACTCCGGGCTGCCCGGACCGTCAGGTGCGGCGCCAAACAACACTCCCGCCTCCGCAGGAGGCGTAGGCGGCGCCAACGGGGTCGCCTAACCGCACGCTAGCGTGTCGCTGTTCGCGCTCATGACGCATGCCTCGAATCGCTGCCTTCACCACACCCGTTCCGCCGTCAGGGTGCACGCGCCGTACTGATCCTCGACCACGCCGGTGACGCAGAGCACGCCCTCCTCATGGAGGCGCTGCCCGTCGCGCCGGTAGATGTCGGGGAAGAGCACGACCTCGGCCAGGCCGCTTTCGTCCTCGAGGGTCAGAAAGCGCATCGCGTGTCCGTCCTCGGTGCGCACCCCGCGGGTCGCAGCGGGCCAGCCGCGCAGGGTCACCCGACCGCCGCGGTAGAGGGCCAGATCCCCGCAGCGGATCGGGTTGACCGGACGCAGGTCGGCGGGGCGCACGGGCTTCGCCTCAGGAGGGCGCGGAGGGCGCTCGGAATCCCCGCCGGGCGCGTCGCTCTCGGCGCTGCGTGAGTGGAACGCGCCGCTGACCGCGCCGGCCTTGCGGCCGAAGCGTTCGGCCAGCCGCCCGTCGGCCGGGCAGGGGAACAGGCGCACGGGGTGCTCGTGGATGCACAGCCCGAGTAGCTCGAACTCGAGGCGTCCGCGCTCGGCGCGGTCGAGGTCGGGGAGGCCGGGGAGCACCAGGGTCTCGGGGCCGGGGTCGGGGAAGAGGGCGGCCTCCCTGCCCGGGACGAGTTCCGCTTGGCTGACGCCGATGCCGCGCCCGGACCAGCCCGAGGACGAGGAGTCGGAGAGGGGCCTGTCGGTCGCGGGCACCTGACCCTGCTTGCCCACCTGCTTGCGGGAGCGAGCGGCGCGCACGACCTCGGCCTGGGTGCGCGCGGGGGTCACCTGGCACGCATCGAGCAGGCGCGGGTCGAGCCCCGCACCCTTGGGTGCGCGCTTGGCCGGGGTCTTGAGTAGATGCAGTCGCCAGAGCAGCTCGGGTCGCGTGCGGTCGTAGGCGTCGAAGGCGCCGCACTGGATCAACGCCTCGACCTCGTTCACCCGGGCGTCCGTGCGGTCGAGGAAGTCGGGCAGGGACAGGAAGGCGCCGAGGGTCTTGCGGGAGCTGAGGAGGTGCGCGAGGGTGCGCTCGGAGAGCCCCTTCACCTGGGACAGGCCGATGCGCAGGGAGAGGGTGGGCGGGTCGCCGCGTCTCGGGCTCAGGGCTTCAACGTCGAAGGTCGCGCCGCTGCGGTTCACGTCCGGAGGCAGGATCGGCACGCCCAGGCGCCGCGCCTCTTCGATGTAGACCCTGGCTGGGTAGTAGCCGGTCTCGCTGGCGAGGAAGGCGACCAGAAAGGTGGCCGGGTAGTGGGTCTTCAGCCAGGCGGCCCGGTAGGCGATGCGCCCGTACGTCACCGCGTGGGCCTTGCAGAAGGCGAAGGAGGCGAAGTTCGCGATCAGATCCCAGACCGATTGGGCCTCGGTCCGGGTGACGCCCTCGGCCTCGGCTCCCGCGAGGAAGCGCCCGCAGGCCTGGGTCAGATCGTCGTCACGCCGTTTCTGGAGCGCGCGTCGCAGGAGGTCTGCTTCGGACATGTCCATGCCCGCGACCCGCGCGGCGGCCTGCATCACGTCCTCCTGGTAGAGCATCACCCCGTGGGTGTCCCACAGGACGTCGACCAGGCGCGGGTGCGGCGGCGTGGCGGGTTCGAGGCCCCGGGAGCGACGGATGTAGGCGTCCTTCATGCCCGAGCCCGCCGGCCCGGGTCGAATCAGGGCGACGGCTTGGATCACGTCGTCCATCGTCGCAGCGCCGATCTGTTGGAGCAGGTTGCGCATCCCCGGGGACTCGACCTGGAAGCAGCCGAGGGTGCGCCCTTCGCGCAGGGTGCTCGCGGTGGCGGGGTCGTTCTCGGGGACGGTGCTCGGATCGACCTCGATGCCCTGGATGGCGAGGAGCCGGCAGCAGTCGTCGATCGTGGTCAGGGCCCGGTTGCCGAGCAGGTCCATCTTGACCAGCCCGATCGCCTCGATCGCGTCCTTGTCGAGTTGAGTGACGACCACGCGCCCGGCTGGGCGCTCGTCGCTGCCCGCTGCGGAGCCCGGGTGCAGCTTGGCGGCGTACTGGCAGGCGACGATGTCGGTGATCCGGCCCGGCGCAACGACGACGCCGCCGGGGTGCAGGCCGAAGTGCCGCGGCGCGCCGAGCAGGTTGGCGGCAGCCTCGAGGGCGGCGGCGAAGCGCGCGTCGTCGAAGGGGAAATCACGGGTGCCGGGGGCGGCGCGGAGCGCCTGAGCGAGGGGGTTCTGAGCGAGGGGGTTCTGAGCCAGGTGCTCGCCCCCGGGCCCACCGCCACCCCCGCCCCTCGGAGGGGTGGGTCGCCCCGGAGACGGTGCGGCGCCGGTGGGGTTGCGGGTGTCGTCCGATTTCTCTTCGAACCCCTCGCTCGACTCGTCGTCCGGTACCTCTCCCGACGGCGGCCGACCCATCCCGAAGTACATTGGCAGGCGCGACGCCCACGGGTTGATCTCCGCGGGGGGGATGCCGTGCACGAGCGCCGCCTCCCGGAAGGCCGAGCGCAGTCCGAACTTGTTCAGCGTGCAGATCATCGCCGTGCGCTCGGCGCCGAACAGCTCGTAGACGTGCTCGAGCACCTCGTCCCGCCGTCGCCAGCAGAAGTCCAGGTCCACGTCGGGCCGGTCCCGACGCGTGGGATTCAAGAAGCGCTCGAAGGGCAGCCGGTACCGGAACGGGTCCGCGTCGGTCAGCCTCAGGCAGTAGGCCACCAAGCTGTCCGCCGCCGAGCCGCGGCCAACCGAGGGGATGCTCTCGGCCCGCGCAAACTCCGCGATCTGGTCGACGAGCAGGAAGTAGGGCGCGAACCCCAGCCGATGGATCGTCGATAGCTCGTAGTCCAGCCGGCGCACGACCTCCGGTCGCAGCGGGCGGTAGCGGTGGCGCGCGCCCTCGAAGGCCAGCTCGCACAGCCGCGAGTACGGAGTCTGTCCTTCCTCGAGGTCGATCTCGGGGAAGATCACCCCGCCCAAGGCCGGGGTGAAGCGGCAGCGTTCGGCGACGAGCAGCGTTCGCCGCACGGGGCCGGCGTGCTCCGGGTCCTCCCAGGAACCCGGCACGTCCGGCAAGCCCTCGTACAGCGCGTCCATCTCCGCCGCGGTCGGCAGGTGCGCGGGTTGGGTGGCGACCCACGCCTCGGGCAAACCCTCGAGCAACGCGTTGTGCTTGATCGCGATCCGGATGCGGTGGTCGTCCTTGCCCTGGGGGAAGGCGTGGTAGACGTCCGGCACTGCCAGGATCGCCGCGCCCACCGCCCGGGCCGCGTCGATCAGGGCCATGGCCGGCGCGGGTTGGGCCGGGGGTGGACACTTCGGGAGGTCGAGAGCGTCCTCCCGCGTCGCTCCGACGAGGTTGCTCACGTCCTCCGGTCGAGTGGGGGACAGGTGCGTGTTGCGCTCCGCTCCCCGGGGCACGGGCCGCTCCCGTCCGGCCAGACGTAGGCTGCCCGGGGAGATCGCGGCGAACAGGCGCTCGGAAGGCACGCGTCCGTACAGCCCGAGCAGGAGACGTGGGTGATCGACCAGGAAGAAGAGTCCCTCCTGGTGCAGGGTCGCGGCCTGGATCAGGTCGAAGCTGTCGTCGTCCTCCTCGTCGGTAGAAACACCCGGACCTCCACCGTCGAGCTGCCTGGCGGTGATCAGGCGGCACAGG
>JAQBVH010000485.1 GCA_027623615.1 Planctomycetota bacterium
GCCGCCGTCACCGCCCGCGCCCGTGGGGGTCGCGTGTGCTCCGTCGACAAGGCCAACGTGCTCGACGTGTCAGGGCTCTGGCGCGCCGTGGTGAACGAGGTCGCGCGGGACTATCCCGACGTCGAGCTCGAGCACGCCCTGGTCGACAGCTGCGCGCTGCGCCTGATCACGGACCCGGCCTCCTTCGACGTGCTGGTCACCGAGAACACGTTCGGCGACATCCTCTCGGACGTCAGCGCCGGGATCGGCGGCTCCCTGGGCCTGCTGCCGTCGGCGTCCCTGGGCGACGGCAGCGCGGCGCTCTACGAGCCAGTCCACGGCTCCGCCCCCGACATCGCCGGCCAGGATCGCGCCAACCCGATGGCCGCCATCCTCTCGGTCGCGATGCTCCTGCGGCACAGCGCCGACGCCCCCGCCGCGGCGCTGGCTGTCGAGCGGGCCGTCGAGGCCGTCCTCGGCGAGGGGTATCGGACAGCGGACCTGGTCCTACCCGAGGGCGGCTGCATGGTAGGGACCCAGGCCTTCGGCTCAGCGGTCGCCCGCACCGCGGCCCGCTTTCTGGAGCACAAGCAGGCGCCTGCGTGAGCTTCGGCGCGACCCCAACACCGCACCAGGTCCGCGCGCTGTACCGCGGCGGTCACTGGGCGCGTGCTCGCTCGAGGACAGCGCGGACCTGACCCTGTCGCCAAGCGCCCGCGGGCTGCACTACGACCAGTCGGTGTTCGAGGGCACCAAGGCCCACGTCCAGCCGGACGGTGCACTGGCCCTCTTTCGGCTCGACGATCACCTGGCACGGCTCGCACGGTCCTGCGAGCGCATGTGCATCCCGCCGCCGCCCCGCGACGAGCTGCGCGCAGCGATCGTCGAGCTCGTCGGCACGGACGCGGCCCACGCGCCGGCGAGCCTCGCGTCGCTCTACGTGCGCCCGCTCGTGTTCGCAGACCAGGCCGACTTCTCGCCGGCCCCAGCCGAGGAGTACGCGCTCCTGGTGCTGCTCGCGCCGGTCGAGGGTTACCTCGCCGAGGTTGGCGTGCGCCTGGTCAGCGACACCACCCAGCCCCCGCGCGGTCCCCGGCGGCACCGGCGCGGTCAAGTGCGCCGAAAACCACGCCGCGGTGATGCAGGCCACGCGCCGTGCCCGCGAGGCAGGCTGCGACCAGGTCGTCTGGCTCGACGCACGCGAGGGGCGCTAGGTCGAGGAGACCGGCGCCATGAACCTGATGCTCGTGCACCGGGACGTGCTCGTCACGCCGCCGCTCGCCGATAGGCTGCTCGCGGGCATCACCTGCGATGGCCTGCTCCGCCTCGCTCGGCGGACGGGGATCAGGGTGAGGGAGGAGCGCATCCCCAGCGACGAGCGCGCCTTCTGGGCGGACGTGCGTGATGTGTTCTCCTCGGGCACGGCGGCCGGGACGACCCACGTGCGCTCGCTCGATCACGCCGGCGAACGCCTCTTCCAGCGCGCAGCGCCGGGCCCCGTCGCCCTGGAGCTCGGCCAGCACCTGAGCGCCATCCAGCGCGGAGAAGCCGAGGACCCCGCTGGCTGGCGCAGCCTCGCGCTGTCCCTCCCGGGCGCCCTCACCAGACCCGGGTGACTCCCCCGGGCTCGCTGGGGGCCCGGAACGCAACGTGCCCCCGTGGTCGACGCGCGACCGCGGGGGCACATGATCTGGGGAGACAATTCTAAGGGAGACGTCGCTGCGGGGACGAGGGTCGCGCCCTCGTCCGATGCGCGGTCAGGCCATACCGTCTTCGCGCCGGTCGGCTTCCTTGCCGGCCTCCATGCGGTCGCGCTCCTCGATCTCTTTCGCCTTCTTGCGGCGCTGCTCGAGGGTGAGGTTGCTCAGCATCATGGTCATGCGACGACCCGCCATCTTGGCTGCAGTCTCGACCTTACCGACATCCTCGAGGCTCGTGGCGACGCGACGCATCACGTCGTAGCCGTGCTCGGGGTGCGCCATCTGGCGACCGCGGAAGATGCAGACGACGAGGACCTTGTGGCCCTCCTTGAGGAACTTGCGCCCGTCCTTCAGACGGTAGGAAAGGTCGTGGTCACTGATCGCGGGACGCACCCGCATCTCCTTCATGCCGGACGCGCTGCGGCTCTTGCCGCCGCCTTTCTTCTCCTTCTTGCGCTGATCATATTTGAACTTGCCGAAGTCCATGATCTTGCACACCGGAGGGCGGGCGTTCGGCGAGACCTCGACCAGGTCGAGGCCAGCATCCTGGGCGCGACGCTTGGCTATCGCGGCATCGACCACACCGTGCTGTTCACCGTTCTCATCGATGAGGCGCACTTCCCGCACGCGGATGCGGTTGTTGACTCGATAGTTCTGGGTTGCCACTCAACTCCTTGTAACTGGATTCAATGGTTCGGGCCGGCCCCGAAGTGGGCAGCGGTCCCTTGGACAGGTTCGCGAGGATAGACCGGCCCCCCCCATCGCGCCACCGACGCGATCACTGGGTTTCCGTAGGGTTCACGACCGCCGCCTGGGCCACGTGAACCTCCCTCAGCAGGGCCGCTTCGATCACCGAGGGGGCTTCGCACATCGCATCCGCAGCGGTGGCAGTCTTGGGGAAGGCCACCACGTCGCGGATCGAATCCATGCGCAGGCTGAGAGCAACCAGGCGGTCCAAGCCCACCGCAAAGCCGCCATGGGGCGGCGCGCCGTAGGCCAGGGCGCCCAGCAGGAACCCGAACTTCTGCTCCTGCTCCTGCGCGCCGATCCCCAGCAGCTCGAACACCCGGGTCTGGGTCTCCTGTCGGTGGATCCGGATCGAGCCGGAGCCAAGTTCCCAGCCGTTCAGGACCAGGTCGTAGGCGCGCGAGGTCATGTCGCCCGGGTCCCCAGCCAGGTCCCAGTCCTGGGGAGCGGTGAATGGGTGGTGCGACGAGGTCCAACCCTCGGCGCCCGTCTCCTCGTCCACGACCTTCTCGAACATCGGGAAGTGGGTCACCCACAGGAAGTCCCAGCGGCCCTCGGGGATGAGGTCCATGGACTTGCCGAGGTGGTTGCGCAGCTCGCCGAGGACGCGCCAGACCTGCTCCTGGTCGCCGGCGCAGAAGAGGACCAGGTCGTCCTCACCAGCACCGAGGCGTGCACACAGCGCTGTCCCCGCGTCGCCCTCGCAGAAGCGCGCCATCGGGCCGGCGCCGCCGCCGGTCTCGCCGGGCTTCCACCAGGCGAGGCCCTGGGCGCCGAAGGACCTGGCCAGCTCCTCGAGCTTCTTGACCTGTCCACGGCTGATCGCCTTGCCGCCGCCCGGCGCTGCGATCGCCATCACGCGGTCGCCGGCAGCGAGGGCAGCTTGGAACACTCCGAAGCCGGACTGGGGCACCCACTCGGCCAGGCAGGTGAGCTCCATTCCAAAGCGCGTGTCCGGCTTGTCGAGGCCGTAGCGCTCCATCGCCTCGGCCCACGTCATGCGCGGGAAGGGCGTCGACAGCTCGACGTCCATGGCCTCGCGGAACGTGTCGACCATGGCCTCCTCCCAGACCGACCAGACGTCCTCCTCCTCGACGAAGGACATCTCCATGTCGAGCTGGGTGAACTCGGGCTGGCGATCGGCGCGCAGGTCCTCGTCCCGGAAGCAGCGCGCGACCTGGAAGTAGCGGTCGGTGCCGCTGATCTGGAGCAACTGCTTGAAGATCTGGGGCGACTGCGGGAGGGCGTACCACTTGCCGGGGTGAACCCGACTGGGCACGAGGTAGTCGCGCGCGCCCTCGGGCGTCGCCTTGGTCAGGATCGGCGTCTCGATGTCGAGGAACCCCTGCTTGAGGAACGCGTTGCGCATCGCACCGATGAAGCGCGAGCGGTGCTCGAGCTTGTGCAGCATGTCCGGCCGGCGCAGGTCGAGGTAGCGATACTTCAGCCGCTGCTCGACCGAGGTGTCGATGTTCTCGACGATCTCGAACGGGGGCAGCTTGGAGCGCGAGAGGACCTCCACCTGCGTGGCCCGCAGCTCGATGGCGCCGGTCGCCATCT
>JAQBVH010000486.1 GCA_027623615.1 Planctomycetota bacterium
TCGACGTTACGCGCCGGGTCAGTCGTGCAGGAACGACGTCAGCTTGCAGCGCACGTTCGAGCAGTACTCGGCGAAGTCGCCGTTGATCAGGCGCTTGCGGAAGAGGGTGTAGGCCTCGCCGTACCAGATCTGCTTGAAGGACTGCTCGCGCACGTTGCCCATGACCTCGTTCGAGAAGCAGCAGGGCAGGACGTCGCCGAGCGCGGTGATGAACGCGGAATCGAAGCCGACCGAGCAGCGGTTGGCCGGGCGGTAGGGCGCGTCGGGGACCGACACGGCCGGGTTCAGCTCGGGAGGCGCTGAGGACGACGGCGCGGCGGAGGTCGTGAGGGCTTCCGGGGCCGAGGCAGGGTCAGTGGCCGTGACCAGCGCCGCGACGGCGGCCTGCTCGGCCGCGTGGCGCTCGACGGCGGCCTGCTCGGCCGCGTGGCGCTCCTCATCCCCGGTCTCGATGATCTCGCGGCTGAGGCCGGCGACGATCTCGACGGCGTTCGAGGAGATGGCCGCGGCGGCCGCGCCCTGGCCGAGCAGCTCGCGCGCGCGCTCGAGCTCGGCCACGGTCAGGCGCATGCCCGGGTTGATCGGGAACACGATCTCGAAGATCACGTGGTCCGCGCCGACCTCCAGGGCGAAGGTGAACATCGACGGGATGGTCTCGATGTTCTCGCGCTGGATCACGTGGTGGACGTGGAACTGGCAGACCTTCAGCTTGCCCTGCTCGCGCCGCAGGCGATCGAAGGTGACCAGGTTCTCGCGCAGCCGATCGAAGAGCTTGACGCCCTGCACCTTCTGGTAGGTCTCGGCGTCGCCTGCGTGGGTGGAGATGCGTGTGCGATCCCAGTTGAGATCGACCAGCGCCGCGGCCTTGTCCGCGTCGAGCAGGGTGCCGTTGCTGATCAGGTAGCCGCGCAGCTTGCGCCTCTTGATCGAGGCGAAGATGTCGATCACGCCCGGGTGCAGGAGGGGCTCACCCCCGCCGACCACGTTCACCTCGGTCAGGCCGCCGGCCATGCCGGCGAACAGGGACTCGTACTCGGCGGCGGTCATGCCCAGCTCCCGGTCCTCCTTGCCGAGGCGCTTGCGCTCGCCGGGCGGCAGCACCTGCAGCCAGCACATGGGGCAGTGGTGGTTGCAGAGGGCGCCCATCGGGTTGATGCGCACCTGCGCCGGCCCGAGGACGGTGCGCTCGAGGCTGGTGCTCGCCCGCCGCACAGCGTGGAGCGCGGCGCCCTTGCCGCCCAAGCGCCTCAGGCCCCGGACGATTTCGCCCGGTTGGAAGAGGAACTGCAGGAGGGAGGCTTTCGACATGGACCCCGGGAAGTAGCGCCGGACCGCTGCTCAAGGGTACCCCCGATGCACAGGTGGCGCGGGACCGGGACCGGCCTCCTGGTTAGGCTGGAGGGATGGTGCACGCCTCGTCCTTGCGTCTCGGACTGGGTCTGGTGTTGGTCATGGCCGTCAACGGGCAGGACCTGGCGCAGCGGTACCCCGCCACCCTCGCCTACGTCGAGCCCGCCGTGGGACACGCGACCACGACGGGTCCGGAGCACGTGTGGGAGCTGACCGATCTCGAAATTGACCTGGGCTCGAAGCTGCGGGTCGACCTGGGGCGCTGCGACGTCGTACTCGGGGTCCACGGAGCGGACGTCCTTTGGGCTGTGGCCAAGCCACGCGGCGCCGCCTTCCTGCGCTCGTCCCTGGCCGGCGAAGGGGAGCGCATCGAGAGCATCTGGCTACGCTTCCACCCGAGCCGCGTCGGCAGGCTCTTCCCCAGGGTCTGGGTCGAGGGCCCGGGGCAGGCCAAGCTCGTGACCGAGGCCCAGCGCGTGCAATCGTGGAAGCTGCGTGGCTCCTGGCAGACGAACAACCTCGCGGTCGTGCCCTACCAGCGCTCGCTGGTCGTGGACCTCGAGACCGAGACCTCGCGCCACTTCTTCCACGCCGACCTGGACGCAGGCACGGTCGCCTACGAGCCGTCCTTCGCGCGCCAGCCCATGCCGGCGGCGACGCTGCTCGAGGAGGGCGCCGGCGCCGCGGCCTTCGACGAGGTCTGGCGCGCCTTCGATCGCGAGTACCCCTACTTCGAGATCAAGGACGTGGACTGGCCAGCTCTGCGAGAGCGCTGGCGCCCGGTCGCGGCAAATGCCACGACCGCCTTCGAAGCAGCGGTTGCAATCGGGGAGCTCCTGCGCCCGCTCCAGGATCCGCACGTGTGGGTGAGCGCGGGCGAGGTGTTCGTGCCCTTGCACTACCGCCAGCGACCGCTCAACGGGAACTACGCAGGCACCCTGTCCCAGCTCGCCCAGACGAGCGACACGCAGGCCGACCTGGTCTACGGGCAGACGGAGGACGGGATCGGATACATCGGTGTGCACCGGCTGATGAGCCAGGAGCTGCCCGAGGCCGTCGACGAGGCCCTCGACGCCTTGCAGGACTGCCACGCGCTGATCTTCGACCTGCGCTTCAACGGGGGCGGCGGCGAGGGCTTGGCCAAGGAGATCACAGGGCGCTTCCTCGAGGACAGCGTGGTCTACGGCGCCAGCCGCTTCCGGTCGGGCGCGGACCACGCGGCCTTTGGACCCATCTTGCCCCGCCGCTGCGCGCCGCGCGGACCGTGGACCTTCCGCGCTCCGATCGTCGTGCTCCAGGGGCAGCGCACGATGAGCTCCGCGGAGGCGTTCGTGTTGATGCTGCGCCAGGTCCCCGGCGCGGTGACGATGGGGGACCGCACCGCCGGCGCCTCGGCCAACCCGCGCCGGATCGAGCTCGACGGGGGCATCGCGGTCAACCTGCCGCGCTGGAAGGCCCTCGACGCGGAGAGCCAGCCCTTCGAGGACGTGGGCCTCGCGCCGACGATCGAGCTCGTCCCCGAGCCCGCCGCGTTCCACAGGGGCCCCGACCCGCTCATGGCGGCAGCCCTCGCGCGCCTGCGCGCGCTCCCCGAGGGGGAGCGCAGGCCCGGCCGCCGGGACGAGTAGCCGCAGCAGCGCCCTACTCGTGGTCCGGGTTCGGCCGCGGCATGTTCGCCTCGGTGCGGCCGCGCCACGCGGACAGGAGCCCACGCAGCTGCGCCGCGCGCTCGGGTTCGGCGGACGCGAGGTCCCGCAGCTCGCCCTCGTCCTCGCCCAGGTGGAAGAGCTCGACGCGATCGTCCTCGAACCACTCGCAGAGCTTCCAGTCGCCCCAGCGCACCGCGCCGCTGGGTGCTCCGCCCTGGTTGCCGTAGTGGGGGTAGTGCCAGTAGAGCGCGCGCTGGGGGAGCGCGCCGCCGCGCAGGGCGGGCGTCAGGGCGAGCCCATCGAGGTGCTGGGTCGGCCGGAGGTCGAGGCCGGCGGCCGCGAGGGCCGTCGGGTAGAGATCGGCGCCCCAGGCCGGGTCGTCGATCACGCTGCCCGCGGTCGTCACCCCGGGCCAACGCACGAGCAGCGGCACGCGCACGCCGCCCTCGTACACCCAGCCCTTGCCCGCGCGCAGGGGCATGTTCGAGGTCGGGTGACCCTCCGAGGTCGACAGGCCGCCGTTGTCCGAGGTGAACATCACCACCGTGCGCTCGCTCAGGCCGTGACCCTCGAGGGCGCCGAGCACGAGGCCGACGCTCTCGTCGAGGCTCTGCACCATCCCGGCGTAGACCGCGTGGTCCTGGACCAGACGCACCTTGCGCTGACGCTCCTCGCCCCAGGCCTCCCCGTCAGCGGGTTGCGCCTCTTGCTTGTCCCGGTAGCGCTGCGCGTACTCGGGCTTCGACTGCAACGGCGTGTGCACCGTGTAGTAGCAGAAGACGAGCAGGAAGGGCTCGTCCCTGACCTCGTCCATCCAGGCCAGCGCCTCGCGCGTGAGGCGCTCGGTCAGGTGCTCGCCCTCGGGTCCGTCGGTGAGCTTGGGGTTGCCGTAGGGGCTGAAGTAGCCCTTGGGGGGATGGCCGCGCTCGAAGCCGCCGACGTTGTGCTCGAAGCCGTGGTCCTCGGGGTAGG
>JAQBVH010000487.1 GCA_027623615.1 Planctomycetota bacterium
TCGCTCTCGCGCATCGCGCAGTCCCGCGCGACCCGCCCCTGGCCGCCCGGGGACCCCGCGCCGCCGCGCCTCGCCAAGGGCAGCCTGATGCTCGGCGGGGGGCCGATGCCGGAGCAGACCATCGCGCGCTTCCTCGAGCTCGCCGGCGGCCCCCACGCGCCGCTGGTCTACATACCCTGCGCCTACGAGACGACGATCGACAGCGAGCCCGGCTTCGTCGCCAGCCTGCGCGGCGTTGGAGCGAAGGACGTCACCTGGATCCACACCAAGGACCGCAGCGTGGCGAACGGCGACGAGGAGTTGCTCGCCAAGCTGCGCCGCGCCAAGGGCGTCTGGTTCGGTGGCGGCCGCCAGTGGAACCTGGTCGATTCCTACCAGCACACCGAAGCGCACCGCTTGATCGCGGCCGTGCTCGAGCGGGGCGGGGTGGTCGGCGGCTCCTCGGCGGGCGCCTCGATCCAGTCCGACTTCATGGCCCGCGGCAACCCGCTCGGCAACCTCGACATCATGGCCGAGGGGTACGAGGAAGGCCTCGGCCTGATCACGGGCGTCGCCGTCGACCAGCACTTCTCCCAGCGCGGCCGCTTGCCGGACCTGCAGTCGCTGGTCGCCACCTTCCCGCAGTACCTGGGCGTCGGCCTCGATGAGGGCGCGGTGCTCGTCGTGCAGGGCCAGGTCGGCGAGGTGCTCGGCAGCGCGGTCCACTTCCTCGATCGCTCGAGCGGCGAGGAGGTGCACCACCGCATCCCCGGGGGGCAGCGCTTCGACCTGGTGCGGCGCGCACCGGTCGAAGAAGAGGACTTCTAACGAACGAGGCGCGGCCGCGCGTCCCGGAAGAGACCGCGCGGCCGCTGGTGGCCGGTCGTCAGCCGCTCGCAAGGGTGACGAGGGACGGAGTCGGATGGACTCAGTTCCGAGCGCGGACGTTCTTGGCCTTGATGCCGCCGTTCGGACCGACCTCGCCGCGGGCGCGGACCTTCTGACCGACGGCCAAGTCCTTGAACTTCGCCATTGCTCCGTCGACTTGGATCTTGGTGCTCGGGGTCACGAGCACATTGACCGTGTTGCCGTTGAGCTCGGTCACCTCGAACGAGTGGTGCGCCGGATGGATAGCCGAGATCTTGCCGCGCACCTGGCCGGGCACGTGGTTCTCGACCGCGGCGGCCGGAGCGGCGTCGACGGTGGGGGCGAGGGACAGGGAAAGGCCGAAGACGGCCACGAGGGAAAGCAAGACCTTGATCAAGGTGGGTTCTTTCGTTGGGAGGAAGGAACGGGGATGCCAGGCTGGAACCCGGACCCACGCCGGGGTTGCGCCGCGCGGCGCGATCGGTGGTTGCGCTGTTGCCGATGGGGCAGCCAGCAGCGAGCAGTAGCTTGATTGTTGCGAGCTGCTAGAACTGTTCTTCGCCCCGGACGCGAACGGCGTCGGGGAAGTCGCGGTACAGCGCCGCCATCAAGCCTGTCACCTTGGAGTTCACGGCCTGGTGCAAGCCTTCCACCTGCCCCGCGCGGGCGGCGGCGAGGGAGAAGGCACGGTCGAGCTGCGCCAGGTCCTCGAAGACGAGGTCGAGGTGGAACTCCCGCAGGGCCGGGTGACCCAGGGCGAGCTTGCGCCGCGCAAGGTGCCAGGAGTGCATCCGACCGTCTGCCTTGAGGTGCTCGAGGTACACAGCCAAGGTGTCCGCGAACGCCACGTCCGAGACGCCGGGCGCCAGGTCGAACCAGAGGTGGTAGTGATCCATGGGCCGAGCATGCCAGGTGCGACTGGCGGTGGCGTTGTCACGAGACGGGGCTCGCGACGGGCTATTCGATGCGAGCCCCCTTGGCGGTGTAGTACCCGAAGAGGTGCTCGCGAGTGGGCTTCGCGAATTTGCGCACGACTCCCCCGCTCCAGTTGCGGCCAGCCAGGCCCCGGGCCGCGTAGTGCTGGCTGGCTTCGGCGTCGTGCTCGGCGATCTGCGCGCTCAGGGTCGCATCGTCGGGGTAGCTGTCCTTGGACCACAGAGCCTCGACGGCCAGGCGTGGGCGCTGGTCGGGCACCTCGGCCGCGTGGCCAACGCACATGCCGAACAGCGGCCAGAGGCCATGGGGGAGATCGAGCAGCGCGTCCACCTCGGGGAGCTGGTTGCGCAGTCCTCCGATCATGCAGATGCCAAGGCCCTGCGACTCGAAAGCCAGGGCGAGGTTCTGGGCGAAGAGCGCGGCGTCGATGACCACGGTCAGGAACGTCTCCAGGTTGCCCGCATGGGACGCCCCGTGCTCCGCCGCGATGTGCTGGTGGCGCCTGACCTCGCCGCTGATCACGAAGAACGCACCCGCCTCGTGCACCTGGGCCTGACCGCCGCAGAGCGCCGCGAGCTCCTGCCGACGGCCCGGAGCTGTGACCTGCAGGAGGTGATACGCCTGGACCCAGCTCGAGGTCGAGGCCATGCGCGCCGCCCGGACCGCGGCCTCGATCTGCGCGTCGGTGACCGGAGTGGGGAGGAAGCGCCGCACGCTGCGGTGAGCCGCCATCTGCTCGAGGGTGGGGTTCATGGGCATCACGACACCCGGATCGTTGGACCCGGTTCGTCCTGGCCGGCGACGAGCACGGTCACGTCCTCACGTCCCAGCTCGGCCAGCACACCACGGGCAGCCGCGAGGGCTCGCTCGGGAGTGTTGTTGCGGGCGCTGAGGTGGGCCAGCACCAGGGTGTGCAGCTGGGGTCCGACCAGGCCCGCCAGCATGCGCGCGGCCTGCTCGTTCGAGAGGTGTCCCTGGTCGCCGCCGATGCGCCGCTTGAGGGCCTCGGGGTCGTCACCCGCCTCGAGCAGCTCGCGGTCGTGGTTGAACTCGAGCACGAGCACGTGGGCGCCGCGCAGGCTGCGCGCCACGGCGGCGTCCGGTCGTCCCATGTCGGTCAGAATCACGGCCACGCCACCGGCGTGCTCGAGATGGTAGGCGACGGTGGGATGACAGTCGTGGGGCAGCGCGACAGGTCGGTAGGTGAGCGACGCGCCCCCCCGCCCGACGATCGTCCGCGCGCGCCCGATCTCGATCGCGACTTGCCGCGGCGCACGGCACACCGAGCGATTGGTCAGCATCGCGGCCGGGCAGTGCAAGGTCGCGTCGTGCTTCCTGGAGATCACGCCAGCGCTGCGTGCGTGATCGAGGTGCCCGTGGGGGACCAGCACATGGTCCAGGCCCTTGAAGGGCAGCCCGGTCGTAGCCAGGCGCTCGCGCATGTCCTGGGGCTTCAACCCCGCGTCCACGAGCAAGGAGAGCTCTCCCGCCCGCACCAGCGTTGCGTTCCCGCCGCTGCCACTCGCCAAGACTTGACACTGCACGCGCGCAGGATACTGCGCGCCGTGGGGCCGGCGCTGCCTGGGCTCAGAGCAGGTCGGGGGAGCTGAGCTCGTAGACCACCATGTAGGCGTCGCCGAGCGGAAGCAGCCGGCCACCCAGAGCCACCGCAGCTGCCTCGTCAGCCTCCTTCAGGCCTGGGAAGTGCATGCGCACCTCGATGCGCTCGGCAGCGCCAAGGATCTCGAGGCTCCCCCCGCCCGGCTGGCCACGTTCCGCGGCCATTCCCAGGAGCGCGGCCAGGGTCCGGCTCAGGGATAGATGATCCCGGTCGCTCCCAAGACCGGACTGCGCGATGGTCAGGTGCTGGCCGCGTTGGGCCGCGCCGCGTTCGAACCAGTCGGCGACGGCGCCGAGGGCCTCCTCGAGCTCGAGGGGCGTGGTCGCCGGCCCCCAGGCCTGCGCGCCGCGATCCTCGACCCGCGCGATCAGCTCGCCCAGGTGGTCGGCGACTGTTCCTGCGCGCTGGATCTGGGTGCTGTCGAGGGCCTCGGCCAGGGGGCTGGCGATCGTCAGGACGCCAATCAGCTCACCGCTGGCGTGCATCGGCAGGCAAGCGAAGGTCTTGACCCAGGTCGTCCGCCGGGGATGCGAGGGTTCAGTCGCCATCTCGAGCACCGCGCGGC
>JAQBVH010000488.1 GCA_027623615.1 Planctomycetota bacterium
CGGGACCGCAAGGTCCCGGGCCGCGCGTCGTTCGGGGATCACACCTCGCGCAGGGGGAACGCGACCAGCGTCGCCTCGGCGGGTCCGTCGCCGAGGCGGAAGACGGTGCCCTCCTCCTGGTGCTTGCGCTTCACGTAGCCGAGCACCACGCCACCGTCGAGGGCGAACGAGTAGGCCCAGGTCGTGGTGACGCCCAGGTCGCGCCACTCGCCGCCGTCGTTGCGCACCAAGCGCGTCCCGGTCGCGACCGGGTCGTCGTGATTCACGCGCAGGAGGAACAGGCATTTGTTGAGGCCGCCGTAGGTGTCGATCTTGGCGACGACCTCCTGGCCGATGTAGCAGCCCTTCTCGAGGGAGAAGGCGGGCTCGAGGCGCGCCTCCTGAGGATAGACCGTGTCGTCCAGGTCGCGGCCCCACGCGGCGGTGCCGGACTCGGCGCGCAGGGAGTCGTGGACCACCAATCCGGCTGGGCGAGCGCCTGCGTCCACGAGGCGTTGCCAGAGGGTGATGACCTGCTCGGGCGCGGACTCGACACGCGCGCCGGGGAGACCGGCGACCGTCAGGCGGATCGCGCGCAGACCGTTTGCCTCGACGGTCACATGGTCTTCCGCGGGCAGCGCAGTTCCGAGCAGGCCCTCGACGATCGCAACGGCCTTGGGGCCAGCCACCTCGAGGGGAGCGTGGGCGTCGGTCACGTCCGTGAGGGCCACGTCCTCGGTGAAGTGGTACATGTCGAGGGCGGCGCGCAGGGCCTCGCTCTCGCCGGGCGGGGTCGAGAGCCGGAAGACGTCGTCCCCCACACGGGACAACTCGAAGGTGCACTGGACCTTGCCCTTGCCCGTCAGCAGGAGATTCGCGTTGCCGCAGCCGACCGCGACCCCCTTGACCGCGTTGGCGGTCAGGCGGTGCAGGAAGGCACCTGCATCGCTGCCCCTGACCTCGATGGCGCCGCGGGTTGCGACGTCGAACAGGACGGCGGCATCGAGGGCGGCCTGGTACTCGGCGGGCACGTCGCCATAGGTGATCACCCGGTCGCCCGCGAGGCGGGCGCCGGCGTCCATGTGAACGGGGAGGAGGGGGGATTGGTGCACGGGAGTTCGGCGCGAAGCATAGGCCGATTCCAGATGGATGCGACCGGATGGAGCGGGTCCTCCATTGGTGCGACATTCTGCCGCAAGCGGTCTTGGGTGCAGCGCAAAGGGAGCGCTCCGATCAGCTTGACTCGGGCTGGCGGATGGGGAGACTACGCGCGTTCTCTTCCCCAGGAACCACCCCAGATGGGCTCCTTCCCTCCAGGGCCCGTGCCCCGCCATGCGGCGGGAGGCGGACATCGGAGCCCGTGAGGTCCTGTTGATGACCAGAAACACTTCCACGATCAGACGCTCGAGGCGCTCCGTCTCCCTCATGACGTTGGCCCTTGGTGTCGGCGTCCTCGGAGGCTGCGGCTTCGAGCCTTTCGCGCCGACGGACATGGAGTACTCCATGGCCGCGGCGAACCACATGCAGCTGGACCGCAGCTTCGAGAACGACCTCGGACTGTCCCAGGACAGCGCCGACGGGGCTCGGGCCCAGATTCTCGGCGCCTTGGAGATGCTCGTGGGTACGCCACAGGCACCTCGATACCTGGTGACCGAGGGCATGTACGACAACGAGTTCGATCCGAACGTGCCGCACCTCACGGAGCACTCGGAAGAGCTCATGGCGCTGATCCATGAGGAGAACCGCGCCCGGCGCTTCGAGGACCAGATCCGGCTCATCGAGGCCGGTCGGTTCGCGGACGTGCCGAAGCCGGTCTACGCGGACGATCTGTGGATCAAGTGGGAGAACAAGTACCTCCCCGCGCTCCTCGAGGACCCGGACGCCCCCCAATACGAGGACGATCCAGACTTCACCTGGAAGGACGCGGCCCTCGCGTTGTTCGAGGAGCACTACCCGACCCTGCGGGAGTCGGCTGAGATGTACCGGGTGCAGTGCCTGCACTGCCACGGCGTCTCTGGTGGCGGCGACGGCCCGACGGGGCAGTACCTCAACCCTCGGCCGCGAGACTACCGCCTCGGCTACTTCAAGTGGCTCAAGGTCGGTTGGAACCAGCGCCCGCGCCGGGCAGACCTGCACACGATCCTCGAGTACGGGGTCCCGCGGACCGCGATGCCATCGTTCGCGCGGTTCTCCCGCGGGGAGCTCGAAGGGCTCATCGACTACGTGCGCCTGCTCTCGATTCGCGGCGAGGTCGAAGGACTGCTCACGGCCGAGATCTTGAACACCGACTACGGTGACATGCCGACGGCGAGCCCGATCGAGAACTACGACCGGATCTGGAGCCGCTGGAACGAGGCCGAAGGCAACTACAACCACTTCGAAGGCGGCGAGGTCCCGCGCCCCGAGGAGATGACGGCCGAGCGTGTCGCGCTCGGCAAGGATCTCTTCCACTCGGAGTTGGCGGCGTGCTCGACCTGCCACGGGGAGAACGCCCGCGGCGACGGCGAGTCGTCCAGGGAGCCCATCGAGATGCCCGTCGAGGGCGGCGAGGACGGCGCTACGGAGACGGTCATCCGCAAGAAGCTCGACGCCTGGGGCGAGTACCTGGAGAAGGGCAAGGGCGAGCTCCTGACCGCCGAGGAGGCCGAACCCTACGCCTCCAACCCGCGCAACCTGCAGCTCGGCAACTACCGCGGCGGCGGACGCCCGGTGGACATCTACCGCCGCATCAAGCACGGGATCGGTGGCACGATCATGCCGGCGGCGTCGGCCGAGCTCGCGGACGACGACATCTGGAACATCGTCTACTACGTGCGGTCGATCCAGGCCAAGCACGATCCCGCCAACTATCAGAAGCGTCCCGCGGACGACGGCCATGCTGACGACGAGGGTCACGCAGGCGACGGCGACCACGAGGAATCGGAGGGCCACTAGTGCGCTACATCATCACCCTCCTACTGCTCCTGCTCGTCGTTCTCGGCGTCTGGACTTTCATCGGCTACGAGCCCTGGCTCCTGGGCCCCGGCCCGGACAACTACCACTGGTGGTGGCCGCCGGAGATCTCGACGTTCGGAGAGAAGATCGACTTTCTCTTCCGGCTGATCTCCGTGATGATCCTGGTCGCGTTCGTCCTGACCGGGGGTCTGCTTGTCTGGTTCGTCTACAAGTACTCGGCCCCGCGTGAGGACAAGGGCGTCTTCAGCCACGGCAATCACAAGCTGGAGATGATCTGGACCGCCGTGCCTGCGGCGCTCCTGGTCCTGATCGCCTTTGCCCAGATGGGCACCTGGGCGGACATCAAGTTCGCGGGCGCAACCAAGGACAAACCGGTCCACGCCGAGATCTACGCCAGCCAGTTCGACTGGCGCTTCCGCTACCCAGGCCCGGACAAGGAGTTCGGCACGGTCGACGACTTCGAAACCGCCTGGGAGCTGGTCGTACCGGCCGACGAGGACCTGGTCTTTCACCTTCGCTCCCAGGACGTGCTGCACAGCTTCTTCGTCCCGCACCTGCGGGTGAAGCAGGACGCCGTCCCCGGGATGACGATTCCCATCTGGTTCAACGTGGACTCTGAGCAGTTCATCGCGGCCTTCGAAGGCCACGAGGACAAGACCTTCGACATCATCTGCGCCGAGCTGTGCGGATGGGGTCACTACAAGATGTCCGGTCGCGTCCGGGTCCTGCCCCACTCGACAAGCAACGAGGACTACGTGGGCAGCTACGAGGAGTGGGTCGACCAGCAGGTCGAGCGCCACTTCTCCAACGACGCCCCTCTGGACTGAGCTCCGCCGGTAGGTAAATCACGATGAGCAGCACGCCCAGCGCCCACAGCCCGAACCCCGGCTTGGGGGCCCCCGGAACGGTCCGGGAGCACCACGACCATCACGAGCTAGGGTTCATTCGCAAGTACATCTTCTCTGTCGATCACAAGGTGATCGGCATCCAGTTCATGCTGACCGGGCTCGTGTTCTTCGCGCTCGGCGGCCTG
>JAQBVH010000489.1 GCA_027623615.1 Planctomycetota bacterium
CTCAGTAGGCCAGCAGGACAGGCCAGAACGAGGCCCAGACCGGGCACTTCGACAGACAGACTCGGGCACCTGAACCGGGCATGCTGACAAGGCGGCCGCGCTCCTGCGCGGCCGCCCTGCGTTTCAGCCGAGCAAGTGCGCCGCGAGCACCCCGAGGTAGTTTCCGAGCGCGTTGCCCAGGGCACCCACCAGGATGGCGGGGAGCACGAGGTCAGCTCGCCCCAGGCTGCGCGCCAGGGCGAGGGCAGACGTGCCCCCACCCACGTTCGCCTGCGAGGCGACGGAGATCACCTCGGTCGGGAGACGCAGGAGACGACCGCCGCCGTAGACGATGACTCCGTGGATCGTGAGGGCGACCACGACCATCAAGGTGATCGTCCCCGCAGCGCGTCCGGCCTCGGGCAAGACGCTCACGTCGCACAGAGCCCCGATCGCAGCCAGGAACAGGTAGACCGCCGTCATGCCCATCACCCTGCGTCCCCGCAGCGCGCGCACCGCTGGAACCTGCGCCGCGAGCAGGGCCAGGGTCGTGAGGACGAGTACGGACGGGACGGACGCGCCCGTTCGTCCCGAGAGCCAGGTCGCCAGCTGCCCAGAGCCCCACACCCCCAAGCCACCCAACGCCAACAGGATGCCGAGGTCCATCGGGTGCACGGCTTCGGTGTCCTCGGCCTCACCGGTGATCGGGGCGACGCGGCCAGGCTCGCGCCGACCGAGCAGGCGCGGGATCAACAGGGTCATCGCCATCCAGACGGTGGTCATCAGGTTGTCGACGGTCACCGACGCGAGGAAGAGCCCGCCCTCATCCTTGACCCCGTACTGGGTCGCCATCGCTTGAAAGTTGATGCTCCCTCCGGTGTACGTACCGACGAACATGGCGCCGACCCCAGCCACGTGCTCCCCGAGTACTTCCAGGTCGACGACGAGTCGCATCGCGACCACGACGCCGACCAGGGTGCCCACAGACCCGAGGAGAAACGCCCCGACCATCGCGCCGCCGGCCTTGCGCAGCTCGATCAGGCTGACCTCGAGCAGCAGCCAGAAGATCGCCAGCTGCGCCACGGGACCGAGCAGGGCGTCGTAGACGGCGGGCGATCCGAGCTGCCCTGCGGCGGGGAGGACCCCAAGGTTCACCACGAGGGCGGTGACCAAGATGATCGCCAGGGCGCTGCCCAGGTGCCGGACGAAGGAGACGCGCACGAGCCACTCGCACAGGGCTAGCAGGAGCCCCAGGACCCCGAGGATGTAGAGGGGGTGATCGACAGCCATGGCCGAACTGTCCCGGGGCGAGACCCTGGATGCAAGTTCTTGATCCGTGGGGCTCGGAGGCCATGATGGGAGCGTGCGGGAACCGTGGGACGCCGCGGCCCCCCCGCTGGTCCGAGAGCCCGGCCCCGCTCACGTCACCTGTCGGGGTACGGGGTGGCCCCTCGAAAGGAGGTGATCCCACTATGTGTGACCGCAATCAGGAGCTCGCACGCTGACGCGTCGCGGCCCGACGGGGCGCGACAGTCTTGACCCCGGCGACGGGGTCACGCGCGACCCAAAAGCCAGGAGCCCGGCCCGCAAGAGCCGGGCTCCTCTTGTTCGCGGCAACGCAGCGCTCACCACGCCTCGGCCCAGTGCGTGTCCCGTGCGCCTCGAGTCCCCCGTGGGGGCCCGATGGGGTGCCGAGCCGCGGGGAAGATCGGGGCCTCTGCGCCCCGTCGGGTCACAGATCGAAGAGCGGCTCTTCGCCGTCATCCGTTCCTCGATGTTCCCAATGCTCGACCTCGTCCCGTGGTAACGGGCCACTGCAGTAGAGGACCCCGATGAATCCCACGAACCCACCGAGGTAGGCCAGCGGCAACCACCAGGGCAGGAGTCCGGTGGCCATGTGCTCCCGCACGTCGACCCAGGAGTGTGCCCGGTCGAGGATGTGGACCACCCACGAGAGGGTCAGGACCAGGTAGATCGGCCAGTAGTTGCGTGAGAAGCGCACGCGCAGGGCGATCAGCCGCGAGATCTTGTAGTGCGGTCGGAACAGATCGTCCGCGACCAGTTTGCCCCAGGTCTTCTCGGGGCTCTCGAGGTTGCGGCGCAGGATCGGCCCGTAGAAGTTCTCCTCGATCTTGCGCACGCGCGCCCGCCACAGATCGGCCATCCGGAAGCGTCGTGCTTCGAACGAGAGGAACACCGTCAATAGCGCCAATCCGATCAAGAGAAGCCAGTGGGAGGGGCTTCCCTCGCGGAACGAAAGGGTCAGCAAGCCCGCGGTGGTGAGGACGGCCCAGTTGGTCGTGTTGTCGAGGCGGATGCGCCCGGAGTTCGCTCGGTGGAGCTCTCCGCGGTACAGGTGGACGATGGCCGAGATGTACTCCTGCCGCGTCAGGGGGGTGCTCTCGTAGTCCACCTGGGGACTGTGGACCGGAGGTTGTTCGTCCACGTCATCCACCTCCTCAGCATGTCGACTGCGCCCGAACATCCTCGCAGCGTAGCAGGTCGTGCTGCGCGGCTGTACCTTGCCCCGGTGGACTCGACCGACGTGCGCGCCCAACGAATCCTCTCCGTGGTCGACTCGATCCCCAAGGGCCGGGTCGCAACCTACGGTCAGATCGCGGCGGAGGCCGGGCTGCCCGGCCGGGCGCGCATGGTGGGCCGGCTGCTCGCCGAGCTCGACCCGCACAGCCCCCTTGCCTGGCACCGGGTGCTAGGAGCCTCGGGGCGCATCAGCCCACGGCCGGGTCCCGGGCCCCTCGTTCAGGCACGTCGCCTCCGCAAGGAGGGCGTCAGCGTGGCCGAAGGCCGGCTGCGGCTTGCAGAGTACCGCTGGGACCCGGATCAGGACTGACGGCGGACCTCCCGCAGTCGGTGCAGCTCGGCAGCATCGTCCGCCAGCAGGCGGTCGAGGTGGTCGAAGATCGTCGCGCGTCCCTCGTAGGGGGAGTGCGCCACGGCTGCAGCGTACCCCTCGAGTTGCTCGAGGAACTCCCCCACCACCCCGTCGGCGGCCCCACGCCCGTCGCGGCCGCAGCCGCTCTCCGCCAACAGGAGTGCGTTCAGCGCCTGCTCGAACTGACCCTCCATCGGGAAGGCGAGCAGTGGCTTGCCGAGGGCCAGGCACTCGGTCATGAGCGTGAAGCCCGCGGTCGCCACGACGGCGCGCGCGCTGGACAGATCGGCGAGAAAACCCTCGGTCGAGAACGGCCGGAAGGTCAGGTGTCCTTCCTGCCGCGCCTCTCCAAATCCGTAGACCCGGAAAGCCTGGTCGGGGAGGGCGCGCAGCCGCTCGAGCAGGGTCTCGAAGGACTTGGTGGCGTAGACGAGGACGTGCTCGCCGCTGGAAGCCGAGAGGTCGAGCACCTCACGCCGCAGGATGGGTGGCACGAGGAAGGTGCGCTCGTTCTTCACCTCTCCGAACCAGAAAGTCGTGACCAGCGCCGCATCCGGTCGTGGCACCATCAGGCGCACGACCGACTCGGTCAGGAGCGCCTCGCGGCGCAGCTCCTCCGGGCAGGGAAACTGCATGTACCGCATGCGGTGCTGGTTGTCGATGCTGAGGAGCGGGAGGTGCTGGTGGCGCGCAAGATAGCCACTCATCGGCTCGAAGTCCGTGATCACGAGCTCTGGCTCGAACTCGCGCAAGCCCCATCGACGCAGCTCACGCACCGATCGCCACCCTTCGGGCAAGCGCGCGAGGTTCTCGGTGAAGGTGCGCACCAACGAGACCCGGTTGTCGCTGGTGGCGATCGACAACCCTTCGATCTCCATCACCTCGAAGTCGTCCTTCAGGTTGCGATAGCCACGGTCATAGCTAGCAACGCGGACCGTGTGCCCGCCGACCTCGAGGTGCCGGATGACCTCCCGCGCACGGGAGCTGTGCCCGGAGCCCTCGCCGGAAACGCCGTAGAGGATCCGCATGCTCCGATGATGCGCTAGCGCCTCTCTCACCTTCAACGAGAAAGCCGCCGGCTCGGGGGACCGA
>JAQBVH010000490.1 GCA_027623615.1 Planctomycetota bacterium
CTATGGCCTGGGCAAGGCGGACTTCGCGGACGTGCTGCGCATCACCTGGCCCAACGGCATCGTCCAGAGCGAGGTCGACGTGGAGAAGGGCCTGCAGATCCTCGACAAGAACACCCTCGGCGAGCAGGCGGAGGGCCTGATCGGCTCGTGCCCGTTCCTCTACACCTGGGACGGCACGGCGTTCACCTTCATCAGCGACGTGCTCGGCATCACGCCGCTCGGCCTGCCGATGGCGCCGGGCGTGCTCGTGCCGCCGGACCACGACGAGTACGTGCTCGTCACCGGTGAGCAGCTCGCGGCGAACGAGGACGGCGAGTTCGTGCTGCAGTTCACCGAGGAGCTGCGCGAGGTGACCTACCTCGACCAGGTGCGCCTCGACGTGGTCGACCACCCGATCGGGACCGAGATCCAGCCCAACGAGCGCTTCTGCTTCCCGCCCTTCCCCGTGGCGCGCACCCACGTGATGGGCAACCTGCTCGCTCCCACCAAGGTGACCGGCAGCGATGGGAAGGACTGGACCGCCGAGCTGGCCGCCGTCGACGACACCCACCCACAGCCCTTCGAGCCGCTCGCCGACGTGCAGTTCCTGGGGTTGGCCACGCCCCACTGGCTCGAGCTCGAGTTCGACCCGGCCCAGGTCGCCGGCGCCGAGGAGCTGCGCCTGGTCTGCACGGGCTGGTTCTACTGGACCGACGCCAGCGTCAACGTCGCCGCGGCGCGCACGCCGGGCGTCGACTTCGTGCCGCCCATCATCGAGGTGCCCTTCGATGGCGGCTGGCGCCCGATCGGCCCCCCGGTCGGCTTCCCCGCGGGCAAGACCAAGTCGATGGTGCTCGACCTGTCCGAGGTGCTGAACCCCGCCGACCCGCGCCTGCGCATCGGCTCGACCCTGCGCCTGTACTGGGACTCGATCCGCCTGGCCGTCGGCGGCGACGAGGAGCAGCGTACGACGAGCATCGCCTGCTCGAGCGCTGACCTCTGGGCGCGCGGCTTCAGCCAACCCCTGCCCGCCGAGCGCGCGGACCTGCCCGAGCGCTTCGTCTGGGAGGAGCGCAGCCTGCGCCCGCGCTGGAACCAGCACCCCGGCCGCTACACGAAGTTCGGTGAGGTGCTCGAGCTCGTCACCACGGTCGACGATCGCTTCGTCGTCATGGGCGCGGGCGACGCGCTGACCCTGCGCTTCGACGCCGCGGCCCTGCCGCCGCTGCCCGATGGCTGGACCCGCGACTACCTCGTCTTCTTCGACGGCTGGGCCAAGGACCGGGACCCGAACACGGTCGAGGCGCTGACCGTCGAGCCCCTGCCCTTCCACGGCATGAGCGCCTACCCGTACCCTGCGGACGAGGCCTTCCCCGACACGCCGGCGCACCGCGCCTGGCGCGAGCAGTGGCAGACGCGCGAGGCCTTCGAGCTGATCGTGCCCCTGTCGCCCGAGCGGCGCAGCGAGTGGGAGGCGGCGACCTTCACGCCGCCCGCGCCGCGCCAGCGCTGAGCCTAGGCGACCCCGTTGGGGCCGCCTACGCCTCCTTCGGAGGCGTGAGTGTTGTTTGGCGCCGCACCTGACGGTGCGGCAGCCCGCAGCGAGCACCTGTGGCGCACGCTCCTAAGCGAGGCCTTCCCGCGCGGCGATCGCCGCGCGGAAGGCGCCCGACATCGGCTGCGACGCGCCGGTGCTCGGGTCGTAGCAGACGAGCAGCGCCTCCGCCTCGGCCCAGACGGTCCCGTCCGGCCCGCGCAGGCGGTAAGCCTGCACGAAGGACGTGCGCCCGAGGTGGGTCGTGCCGAGCTCGAGGCTGACCTCGAACCCGCCACGCCCCGGGGAGAGGAAGCGCACGTTGGTCTGACCGAGCAGGAACGGGAAGCGGTTGTCCTCGAGCTGCCCCAGCTCGTCGAAGTAGGCGCGCCGGCCCTCCTCGAACAACGTCATGTAGATCGCGTTGTTGAGCACGTCCTGGTTGTCCTCGTCGCACCAGCGAGTGCGCAGGGTCACGCGGGAGGAGAGGGTCTCGGGGACGTTCGGAGCTTGCATCACTTGTCCTTGCGGGTGACGAGGAGCATGCCGGGCACGAGGCACGCGCTGGCGAGCAGCACCTCGGCGCCGATGGGCTCGCCGAGGATCCAGCCGCCACCGACCGCGGCGATCACCGGCTGCATGAAGATGTAGAAGGCCGTCGTAGAGGCGCGCACGCGGCCGAGGGCGAAGGCGTTGAGCAGGTAGGCGATCACGGTCGGCCCCAGGACCACGTACGCCAGGGAGCCCCAGCTCGCCGCGTCGGACACCGCGGGCAGCAGGGGCTCGCCGGCCGCCAGGAACGGGATCGCCGGCAACGAGAGCACGTAGACCCAGGCCATGATCGCCAGGGCCGAGTAGCGGCCGCGGAAGGGCTTCATGGCGACCAGGTAGACCGAGTAGCACAAGCAGTTCGCCGCGATCAGCAGGTTGCCGACCGCGCGCCGGCCGCCGAGGGAGACGTCGTCGTCGAGGAGCAGGGGCAGCACGCCGAGCAGGGTGATCGCGACGCCCAGGCTGCGCACGGGCGAGAAGCGCTCCTGGCGCGAGAGCGCTGCGACCACGAAGGTGAACACGGGAATCGTGCACATCATCAACCCGGCGTTGGCCGCGTTCGAGCGCTCGAGGCCGGTCAGGTAGAGGGCCTGGTTGGCGACGATGCCGAGCATGGCCAGCAGAGCGATCGCGCCCACGTCGGCGCGCCGCGGCAGGCGCGGCCCGCGGCTGGCGACGAGGGCCAGGACCGTGAAGATCGCCGCGCCGCAGCCGATGCGCCAGGTCGCCAGCGCGAAGGGCGTCACCCCGCGCTCGGGGTCCATGGCCATGCGGCCGTAGACAGGAAAGAGGCCGAAGACCAGGTTGGCCGCGAGCAGCGCGAGGTGCCCGGACAGGCGTCGGCGCCGGGCGACAGCCTCCTCGGATGCCGTGACCTCGGGAGCCTCCCGCGGGAGCACACCAGTCTCCGGAGAGAGGACCATGGGCGCGGACGGTAGCGCGCCGGCTTCGGGCCGGGAAGGGTGCGACGCCCTGCGCCGCGCTGCGCTCGGGAAGTCGTCTCGATGCGGTACCCGCGCGCCGGCCCGGTAGGATGCCCGCGATGTCCTCTCCCTCCCCGCGGCCCTGGCCGATCTTCTCGAGCGAGAAGCCCGAGACGCTGCACCTGTTCCAGCCGCGCTGGGACACCGTCGAGAACCCGCGCACCGGCGCGCGCATGCGGCGCCTCGTGCTCGAGACGCCGAACTGGGTCAACGTCGTCGCGCGCATGGAGTCCGGCGGCTACCTGATGGTGCTCCAGTACCGCTTCGGCAGCGCGCAGGTCACCGCCGAGATTCCCGGCGGCGTGATCGATCCCGGCGAAGACCCCCTCGCTGCGGCGAGGCGCGAGCTGCGCGAGGAGACCGGCTGCGAGGCCACGCGCTGGGTCGACCTCGGCAGCGTCGAACCCAACCCCGCCTTCCACGACAACCGCTGCCATCACTTCCTGGCGGACGGCGCGCGCCGGGTCGGCGACCTGGAGCTCGATCCGGGCGAGGACATCGTGGTCGAGGAGTGGTCCGAGGAGCGCCTGGTCAGCGCGGTGCTGGAGGGCGAGGTCGACCACGCCCTCGTCCTGAGCGCCCTGTCGCGGGTGCTGGATCTGCGCCGTGACCTGGACGGGGCCGGCGCCTAGGGGCTCTCGATGCACGCTGCCCTGCTGACGCTGGCCCTGATGGCCGCCCCCCTCGAGGACGCGGGGGAGGTGCTCCTGATCGCGGGCACGGGCGCAGCCTGCCCGGCCGAGGTGCTCGCGGGTGCGCCGCTGGTCCTGCGCCTCGACGGCGCCGAGCTGCCCGCAGCCATCGCGAACGCCGCGCAGCTCGAGCTCAGCGTCGACGTGGCTCCCAGCCGCGAGGAGCTGCTGCGACTGCGCACTGCGACGAGCCTGCACCTGGTCGG
>JAQBVH010000491.1 GCA_027623615.1 Planctomycetota bacterium
CCGATGGCCCTTTGGGAAAAAGGGGGATGCCGTACTCCTTAAGTCCCCAGCAAGGGGGCAACCCACTGAACCTTTATAATATATCATTACAATCGTTTGAACTTTGAAATACCGTTCAATCAAAGCGACATGGAAGCCAATCCCTTCTGGAGTATGGGGGCGAAGCCCCCAAAGTCATTCGTTGCTCAAGTACCTTTAAACGCGTCCTTGCCTGGCGTTGGCCCAGAGGCGCGTAGCCTCGGGATTGCGGACTAATGGGGGCAGAAAACCTGCCGGGCACAATGGTCGGAAATGACTGCGGGAAGGAAATCCTGTTGGAAAGAAATATTGCGGGTGAGGAAGTGGGCCCACCTGGATTTGAACCAGGGACCAACCGGTTATGAGCCGGCCGCTCTGACCGCTGAGCTATGGGCCCTGCGGAGGCGGCGGACCATAGCGACCGCCGCGGTGGATCTCAAGCCGCCTTCGACAGGGTTCCATGTCTCATGTGTCGATAAAGGCTCGAAGCTGTTTGCTGCGCGAAGGGTGACGAAGCTTTCGCAACGCCTTGGCCTCGATCTGCCGAATCCGCTCTCGGGTCACCTCGAAGTCCTGACCCACCTCTTCGAGGGTGTGGTCGGACTTCTCGCCGATCCCGAACCGCATCCGCAGGACCTTCTCCTCCCTGGGGGTCAGCGAGGCGAGGACCTTCTGAGTCTGGTCCGACAGATTCATGTTGATCACCGCGTCCTGCGGCGACACGGCGGACCTGTCCTCGATGAAGTCGCCGAGGTGGCTGTCCTCCTCCTCCCCGATGGGCGTCTCCAGGGAGATCGGCTCCTTGGCGATCTTCAGGACCTTGCGGACCTTCTCGAGGGGCAGATCCATGCGCTCTGCGATCTCTTCGGGCGTCGGCTCCCGACCGAGCTCCTGGACCAGGTAACGGCTGGTTCGAATGAGCTTGTTGATCGTCTCGATCATGTGGACCGGGATTCGGATCGTCCGGGCCTGGTCGGCGATGGCCCGGGTGATCGCCTGGCGGATCCACCAAGTCGCGTAGGTGCTGAACTTGTAGCCGCGCTTGTACTCGAACTTGTCCACAGCCTTCATCAGGCCGATGTTGCCTTCCTGGATGAGGTCCAGGAACTGCAGGCCGCGGTTCGTGTACTTCTTGGCGATGCTGACGACGAGCCGCAGGTTGGCCTCGATGAGCTCGGCCTTGGCCTTCTCGGCCTCCTTTTCGCCCCGGAGCACCTTGCGATAGATCCGCACCAGCTCCTCGGCGGGCTGGCAGGCCTCCACCTCGACCCGGAGGATCTTTCGGCTCAAGTTTCGGAAGATGCGTTCGATCTCGCCGATGTCGTCCGCGCTCAGCTTGAGCTTCTTGCCCCACTTCTCGACGACGACCTTGCTCTTCTTGGCCTCGCTGAAGAGCAGCTCGAGCGCCTCGGCGTTCATGCGGGTGCGCCGCTCGCAACGGCGGACCTCGCTGCGGGCCTCGCGGATGCGATCGATGTAGCTGGTGAGCCTGCCCACGGCCAAGTCCACCTGACGCTTGGACAGGTTGATGTCGCGCAGCGCGCCCACAAGCTCCTCGCGCAGCTCCCGGACCTGGTCTTCGTACTTGCGACGGCGGGCGCTGGACAGCTTCTTTGTGGAGTCCAGGCGGTCCGACAGCTTCTTGATCTCGGCGTCCACCGCCCCGACCTTCGCGAAGTGGACCATCACGACCTCGATTCGGTCGTCCTCCGGGATCTCGTCCGGGTTGATCTCCGAGTCGCGGACGACGTCCTTGAGCTTGAGGGTCTTCTTGCGCAGGCGTTCGCCCAGGGGCAAGATCTCGCGGGCTGCCAGGGTGAGCTCCATGGCGGCAGCCTGGACGGCCTTCTCGCCCGACTCGATCCGCTTGGCGATCTCGACCTCGCCTTCCCGGGTGAGCAGGGAGACGGACCCCATCTTGCGCAGGTACAGGCGCACGGGGTCGTTGGTCTTGTAGATGTCCAGGTCTTCGACCCGGGCCTTCTTCTTGTCCTTCTTGGCGTTGCTGTCCTTCTTCCGGGAAGCCAACCCTTGGGGCGGCCGCGCCAGAAGATGGACATCGTGCTCGCGCAGCCCGTCCATGAGCACGTCGATCGCACCCGACGAGATGACATCCGCAGGGAGGACGCTGTTGATCTGGTCGTAGGTCAGGTAACCGGCTTCCCGGCCCAGGACCACCAGCTCGTCCACCCCCGCGGCACCCTTCTGTATGGCCATAAAACCCCCTGCCCGGCTGGAAAGACCGGCTAGGTGTGCCGTTTCAAATCGGCGTTGTCAACAACCCCGCGGACCGGGGAAACCCTTTTCTTGCCTCGGTTTGCGACCAACTGCGCCTCGATCGACGCCAACGCCTCCCGGGGCGTCCCCTCGGGCAGCGCAGGGGGGTCGTGCAGGACTCGGCTGGCCGCCACCCTTTCGTCTTCCCCCAGCGCCGCCAGCCCCTCGCCCACCGGGTCGCCCGCGCCCGACCTCGCCGCGTTCAGCAAGGCGACGACTGCGCGACGCATCGGCCGGCCATCCAGCAAGGAATCCCAGCGGTCCGGTGCCTGCTCCCGGGCCAGCTCGAGGTCTTCGGCCAGGATCGCGAGCACGCAAGGCCCAGCCAGATCCCGGGCCTTGTCAGAACGTCGGGGCCTCAACGTGGGCGTCACCGGGGCCGCCCCCTCGAAGTGGCGCGAGATCGCCCGCTCGTCGACGCCGAGGAGATCGGCGGTGAGCGCCCGATACTCCGTGCGCGCGATGCGGCTGGTCAGGCGCCCCACCAGGCGACCCACCGCCTCCACCGCGCGCTCCTTCTTGTCTGGCGGCGCGGAGCGTTCCGGGACGATGGCGCGGATCGCCCACTGCACCCCGGGGGGCGCCTGGTCGAGGAGCTCGGTCAGGGCTTCGGCGCCTCGCTGGCGGACGAAGTCGTCCGGGTCAACCCCCCGGGGAAGCTGGGCCACTCGGAACTCCAACCCCTCGTCCGCAAAAATGGGCGCAGCCTTGAGCGCGGACTTCCGGCCCGCGGCGTCCCCGTCGTACAGCAGCACCACCTCCTGGGTCTGCCGGTGCAACAGGGCCACCTGTCCGGCCGTGAGCGCCGTGCCCAGCGACGCGACCGCCTGGTCGCACCCGGCCTGATGCAGGGACAGGACGTCGAAGTTCCCTTCGACCAGCACAGCGTGGCCCTTTTGCCGGATGGCGGCGCGGGCCTGCTCCAGCCCGAACAGCGTCCTGCCCTTCTTGAACACGGCGCTCTCGGGCGAGTTGACATACTTGGCTCTCGCCTCGTCCTCCTCGGCCAGGGCGCGGGCGCTGAAGGCGACCACTCTTCCCAGGTGGTCGCTCACCGGTGTCACGAGTCGCCGGCGGAAGAAGTCGTACTGGCCGCCACCTTGTCGCTCCCGGGCAAGTCCGGCCTCCACAACGATCCCGGGCGGGACACCATTCCTGGCCAGCTCCTGCGCGAGCGAGTCCCACTGTTCGTCTGCGTAGCCCAACCTGAAGGACTGGACGATCTCGGGGCCGATGGCCCGACGCCTCAAGTAGTCCCGACCCTCCTGGCCCGCCGGCGCGTGAAGGGCCCGGGCGAACAGCAGCGTCGCCATGTCATTGGCCCGGAGCAGCCACTGCCGGCGCTCTCGCTTGTCCTTGTCCGCGGCCGCCTCTGCGGAGGTCATCTCGACCTCGGGGATCTCCACGCCGAATCGTTCGCCGAGGTACCTCAGCGTCTCCACGAACCCCAGGTTGCGGGTCTGTTGCACGAACTTGATGGCGTCGCCGTGCGCGTCACAGCCAAAGCAGTGGTACGTGCTGCGGGCCGCGCTGACCGTGAAGGAGGGGGTCTTCTCGTTGTGGAAGGGGCACAGGCCCTTGAGGCTGACGCCCGCCTGCCGCAACTCGACCTCGTCCTTGACCACCTCGACGATGTCCGCCCGGTCGCGG